>DAOVTF010000243.1 GCA_030633225.1 Flavobacteriaceae bacterium | reverse complement strand
CTCAATAAAAAAAGAGAATTCTGGGATACATACTAATAAATTAGCAGTTCTCAAAATTGAAAACTGCTAACTCTATATTTATTATGCCAACCAAGATTTTAACATCCAGATTGTTTTTTCTTGTTCAGAAATAAAGTCACTCATCATTGAATTTGTACCTTCATCATTTGCTTCATCAGATTGATCTAAAATATTTCTTTCAATTTTTATTAATTCTGATAAAGAATTAACAACCAATTCAACCGATTTAATGTCATTTGAAATATTTTTTCTAACAGGGACTTTTGCTAAGGCGGTATAATCATTAAAGGTATGTAATGGTTTTCCTTCTAAAGTAAGAATACGCTCCGCAATCATATCAATTTTCTCTTGAGAGTCTGTATATAATTCTTCAAATTTTAGATGTAATTCAAAAAATGATTTTCCCTTAATATTCCAATGTAAGCCTCGTAAATTTTGATAATAAACCTGAAAATTTGCTAATAATTCATTTAAGCTTTGGTTTAATCCATTTACTTTTTCTTTATCTAATCCTAAAATTGTTAATTTCATAATATATTGTTTTTAAATTCTTTACAAAAGTAATCACAAATAATACAAATTTACTATAGTTAACATTGATAGTTTTAATATCTTTATCAAAAATATTTATACTAATGACAATAACTCAATTAAAATATGTTTTAGCAGTTGCAGAACATAAAAATTTTACACTTGCGGCAGAGAACAGTTTTGTTACGCAGCCAACTTTATCTATGCAAATACAAAAGTTGGAGGATGAATTGAATGTTACGATATTTAACAGAAAAAAAAAGCCAATTGAATTAACACCAATTGGTGAAAAAATAATTGAGCAAGCCAAAATTATTGTCAATGAAAGTACAAGAATAACTGATATCGTTGATCAGCAAAAAGGTTTTATAGGTGGTGAGTTTAAATTGGGAATAATACCTACCATTATGCCTACTCTATTACCATTTTTCTTAAAAACTTTTTTAAAAAAAATATCCAAAAGTTAAAATAAATATTGAAGAACTTACTACTGAAGAAATAGTTAAAAAACTTAATGACGGCCATTTAGACGCTGGAATTGCAGCAACTCCTCTAGAAAATGATGCAATTAAAGAGAGGCCATTATATTACGAACCTTTTGTAGGTTTTATACCTTCAAAACATCGTTTATTCAATAAAGAATTTATTACTGAAGATGATTTAAATGTAGATGATATTTTATTATTAGAAGATGGTCATTGCTTTAAAAATAGCGTTATAAATATTTGTAAAAATTCAAATAATATTGAAAAAATTCATTTTCATTTAGAAAGTGGTAGCATTAATACTTTAATAAATCTTAGTAAAGAGGGCTTAGGTATGACTTTATTACCATATTTACATACTCTAGATCTATCAAACGAAGACAAAAAAAACCTGAAACAATTTAATAATACTGTTCCAGCTCGCGAGGTGAGTTTAATTTATCATAAATCACAATTAAAAATGCAATTATTAGAAGCTTTAAAAAGCACAATTGATGGTGTTATAAGAGGAGCTATATCATTTCATGATGTGAAAATAATAAGCCCAATAATTAAATGAAGTTAATTTAAATTAATTATTTTTTATAACCGCTAAACAAGAATAGAGTTCAGGTTTATTTACCGTAAACTCCAATAACCAAATACGTAATTCTTCAATTTCAAATGGTAATAATCTATTCACAGCTTTTTCTAATTCTTTTAAAAATAAGTCAGCATCAAAACTAACTTTTTTTAACACAATTTTTGTGTAATCAAATATTGCTCTTGCCATATATTACTTTTTTTAGTTTAAACGTAATCTTCCTTTACATAGTACGAAAAATAATGTAAAAAATTACAATATTGTTGAAAAGTATTTATATCAAAGCTTTATTTTAAGCTTTTAACTTTTCTAATTTTTTCAATAATTTCGCTGAATTTGAATCCAAATCTGCATGAATTGATTTAAAATGTTTCTTTTTATTATCAACATCCTTTAAATTTAATTTTACAATTAAATCATCAAAAACTTTAATAGCTTCATCAATAATTTTATCAACTTTTGCCGAAACTTTATCGTCACTAGTTAACTGACATACATAACACTCTTCAATTATATCTGATAGAACATTATTAATATCTTTTTTGAAATTTTTTATACTTGCCATAATTTTTCAATTTTTAAATATGGTAAAAATAATCAATAAATACAAATAATTTTCACTTTTAGTCTTTTTTTAACAACCTATTTTATGCTATATATATCTCTAATAACTCTGATTTACTAAAAGGTAAAATATCAAAATTCTTTAAAGAAGCAGGAATTAAAACTGTTTCGCCATAATTTAAATCCACCTCAAATTCTTGGGATTTAAATCTAACTCCATTACCATCAACACACATATAAATAACAAAAGAATCCTTGTTTGAATTATCAATCGCAATATTTTGATAAACCGAGAGTGTATTTGTTGTAAAATACTGACAATCAACTATATTTGAAGCTTTGTTCGTCTCTTTAATATAATCTGTTTTATAACTTTTTTTTGCATTAAAATCTATCGCATCTAAAGCATTTTCGGTGTGTAACTCTCTGTAATTTCCTTGATCATCTTGTCTATCCCAATCATAAATTCTATACGTAATATCACTGGTTTGCTGTATTTCTGCTAATAAAACTCCTGCTCCAATTGCGTGAACTCGACCCGTAGGGATAAAGTATACATCTCCTTTTTTTACAATATCAAAATTTAATATATCTGTTAGTGTTTTATTTTTTACATGCTCTATATATTCTTCTTTGTCAACTTCTTTGTTAAAACCAACTATTAAATTTGCATTTTCATCAGCTTGCATCACATACCACATCTCAGTTTTACCAAAAGATTTATGCCTTTTTTTTGCTAATTTATCATTGGGGTGTAATTGAATACTTAAAGGCTCTTTGGCATCTATGTATTTTATCAATAAGGAAAATTGATCACCAAATTGTTTATAAACCTTCTCTCCTACCAATTTCTCTTTATAAATATGTATTAATTCATGAAGAGTTTTTCCTTGTAAGACTCCATTAGAAACTATCGAAATGTCTTTATCAACATCTGATATTTCCCAACTTTCTCCTATATTACTTTTATCAGAGTTTTTATTTAATAAATTAGATAGCTTTTTACCACCCCAAATTTTTTCTTTTAAAATTGGTTCAAACTTTATAGGATATATAACAGCCATTAATTTAGTTCTTTTAAAATAGATAGTGATTCTGTAATGTGTTTTTCGGCATCTTTCATACTGTTAAAAACATGTACAACTTTGCCATTTTTATCTACTATATAAGTTACTCTACCTGGAACCAATCCCATAAAACTTTTTGGTACTCCAAAGAGTTTCTGTACTTTTTTATCAGTATCAGCCAATAAAGTAAAAGGTAAATTATACTTATCTGAAAACTTTTTATGTGAAGCCACATTATCTGAACTAATACCAATAACCTCAACATTTAAATCACTAAATACTTCAAATTCATCACGAAAAGAACAGGCCTCCTTTGTACAACCAGGTGTATCATCTTTGGGGTAAAAATATATAACCATAGGTTTTTTACCTCTGTAATCATTCAGATTAAATTGATTATTGTTTTGATCTTTTAAAGTAAATATTGGAACTATATCTCCAACAACTATATTATTTGTTTGACTCATCATTTTGTTAATTGTAAATAATAATAGAATTGAAAATAAAAAAACT
>DAOVTF010000218.1 GCA_030633225.1 Flavobacteriaceae bacterium | reverse complement strand
GTATCTCAACTTCCATCTGAAATTTTATTCCTGACTTGCTTAATTCATATGCCAAACATTGTTTATATGTACTTTCCAATAATCCTGGTCCAAGTTGTTTATGAACTTCAATCGCTTTGCCGATTATTATTTCAGTTATTTTATTATTCTCCATTTCTCTGTGTATCTCTGAGATTCTTCGCGTAACTCTGTGTGATAATTTTTATTGCATAAAATACTCCTTCAATTCATCATCAAAATACTGTAATGCATTTTTAATTGGTAGAGGAACTCCTCCACCAAGGGCACATAAAGAACCAATTTCTAAAGTTTCAATTAGATCATCAAACAATTGTTTATCAATTTTATAATCTTCATTTTGAGCTTTTTGTAACATTTCAAATCCACGATATGATCCAATTCGGCATGGATAACATTTACCACAACTTTCATCAGCAGTAAATTTCATTAAATGCTCAATAAATTTAATCATTGGAAAATTATTGGGAATAGAAACAAAACTTGCATGTCCTAATAAAAAACCGTTATTATTCAGTGACTCAAAATCTAAAGTCAGATCTTTTGTCTTTTCAATAGGAACAATTCCTCCAAGTGGACCCCCAATTTGAAGAGCTTTTATTTCTGAGTTAAATCCTTTTCCAAAATCATTAAAAATAGATTGTAACGGAGTTCCCATTTCAATTTCATAAATACCCGGTTGGACAAAAAAGCTATCTAAAGAAACCAATTTTGTTCCAGTTGATTGCTTAGTACCTATATTTGCATAGGCTTTACCTCCGTTTTTTAAGATCCAATGTATATTGGCAAAAGTTTCAACATTGCTTAAGACGGTTGGTTTTCCATATAATCCATATTGCGCAGGGTAGGGAGGGCGCACTCTAACTTCTGGTCGTAGACCTTCAATAGAGTTTAATAAAGCAGTTTCTTCTCCACAAACGTAAGAGCCTTGACCTCTAATGATTTTAAATTTAAAATTTTGGATTAGATTGTTTTCTTTTAACTCTTCAATTGCCTCATTTATGATACGAACGGAATCAGGATATTCTCCTCTAATATATAGAACACCGGTATCTGCCCCAACACATTTGCCTGAAATATACATTCCAAAAAGTACTTTATGAGCTTGATGTTCCATTAAATACATATCGCTATATGCACCTGGGTCACCTTCATCAGCGTTACAAACGATATATTTTTGGACATTATCTTCCATAGTTACAGCGTCTAGCTTAAACCAAAAAGGAAATCCTGCTCCACCACGTCCACGAAGGTTGGATACTTTAAGTTCTTCAATGATTTGATTCAGTTTGTCTGAAAATTTATCTGCTAAAGCATAAAAATTATTGATATTCTCAATTTTTGAAGTTAAAATTGGAGTAGTATTTGCACCAATTTCATAAATATTTTTCTGATACTTATTGTCAATAATCTTTTGAAGATCTGCATCTGAATTAATTGAATAGGTCTTTTTATTGAACATTACTGCATTATTACTATGGCATCTACCAAGACAAGCTGCATGTCCAATCTCTTTTTTGTCAAAATAATTCTCTAATTTGTGGTTAAGATTATTTTGGGTATCTGCCAGCATACAGGCAGTACCACTACAAACATGAATTTTTTGATTTCTGTTTTCAGGTTTTGTAAAATCATAAAAAGTTGAAGTACCAAGAATTACAGAATCATCTATCAAAAAACGTTCAGCCAATTGATGGAAATCTTCATCTGTTGCTGCTTTATTCGAAAGTTCTGCTATGTTTTCAAAAAGGTTATCATCTAATCCTTTTCTTGAAGATAAGCCCCTAATATTTTTACTCGACATATTTTAATTTTAAGAGAATAAAAATACTAAAATTTCAAAGTTTGACAAGAGAACTAATGGTTAAACTTTTTTGCAAACCAGAACAATGTGTTTGTTGTTAATATCTGTTGTAAAAAATAAATAGATATTTCCGCCTTCTTTTATTCCTGTTTTCTTGCGAATTTGGGCTACAGTTTCAGGAAAGTTTCTAACGGTAACATTTGCTTTTTTATTTGGAATAAGCTTCTTTAAGGACTTTTTATCATAGCTAGAAATATACTTGATTTCAAATTTTCTTCCAGGAAATGAAATTAATTTATTTGAAGTATATAAATGGCTATTATTATGTATTTTACCAATTGATAATTGATGTGACACTTCATTAAATAAACCAGTTTTTAATATGGCAGAATTGGGTTCGTAAAGGTAGGTTTTAGGTAATGAATATGTACTATTTGAAGATGAATTAAAAATAGACTCTAAGGTTTCTAGATCATTATTTTTGATGTTAACGGCCTTTATTTTTATAGCTCCAATGTAATTTTTTCTAAGTATAAATAATAGTTCTTTTACCTCATTCTGAACTGCAACAACATGTATTTCTTTAACAAATTTCAACTCATTAATTGAAGATGTAATGTCTAAAATAGGAGATAGTTTTAAAAGAATATTATTTGAATATGAGAATAGATGGTCAATATTATCAGGAATATCAGGTACGCAATCTTTCAATAAAAAAACTTTTCCCTTAGATTCATTTCTGCGTGAAGGATCTGTATATATCCAATCGAATTTTTTTTTATTTTCTTTTAGATATTCCAATCCATCTTTGGCAACAGTTTCAATATTTTTTATATCTAATTGTTTGTAATTATAAGCAGCTATTTCAGATAATTGTGTATTGATCTCACAATGTGTTACTTCTTTAAACTTTTCCGCGAAAGCGAAACAATCGACACCAAAACCACCGGTAATATCTATTAATGAATTCCCAGAGAGTAAATTGGCTTTATAATTTGCAGATATTTCAGAAGAGGTTTGTTCAATATTTAATTTGTTGGGATAATAAATCTTTTTAGTTTGAAACCAGGCAGGAAGTTTTTTTTTACACTTCTTTTTTGAAATGATTTGTTCTGCTATTTCTTGAATACTTGTTTCAAAAAAAGAAGACCCTTTCAAAATTAATTGAATTGGGTCTTCGTTTAAATTGGCGTTTATAAAATCTTGAATATCATTATTTAAAATGGTTGTATTCAAACTAATCAATCTGTTTAGTAAGTTGTTTTACAACTTCATTATCTGCTAAAAATTCTTTTAAAATTACTTTAATGGCAGTATAGCTTGGCACAGCTAAGATCATACCTACGATACCAAATAATAAACCACCAATAATAATAACCAAAAATATTTCAAGAGGATGTGATTTTACACTTTTTGAAAAGATAATTGGTTGACTAAAAAAGTTATCAATTAATTGAGCTACCATATAACCTATTGCAACATAAATTGTTGTTGGCAGAATTACAGTTTGAAAGTCGTATTCTAAATTACTTGTCATGGTTAGCGTAAGCATTAATAAACCACCAATTAATGGTCCTACATAAGGAATAATATTTAGCAAAGCAGCTAAAAACGCAATCAATACAGCACTTTCTACACCAAAAATTAATAGAATAATAGAATAGATTGCAAATAAAATGGTAATTTGAATGATCAATCCAATAAAGTATCTGGATAATAAACCGCCAATTTTATTTAAAGATTTTAATATTCTTTCTTCTTTTTCATCAGGTGTAACAGCAAGAAAAACTTCATATAAAATCTTAGTATCTTTCATTAAAAAGAAAACAATAAATAATACAGAAAACAGTCCCATGCTCAGTGTGCCTACTGTGCCTAGAAGTGAATTAAGTAAACTTGGAATAGATTTTATGGGAGTTGTTAAATCAATGTTTTTTAATTCGGCAAACAAATCAATACCCCTTGCTGAAAAATAACCATTTAACTGATTTAATAATTCTTTAATATCACCATGAAATTCATTCGTGTTCAATAAAGCAATATTATGACCTTGTTTTATGATCAAGGGAACAAACATAGAAATGATTCCAAATATTATCAATAAAAACAATGTCATGGTAATGATGACCGAAATTAAATTTGGAATTTTTAATTTAACATGTAAAAAATTGATTAAAGGTCTGGCAATCAATGATAATACTGCTGCAATAGCTAAATAAACAAGTGCCGACTGGATTTTATATAAAAATAATAACAGTAAAGCAATTCCAGCTAGAATTGCAATAGATCTAAGGATACCATCGGATATGGTTTTAGAATTCATAAGAATTAAGGTTTGTTTGATTATTAAAATGTAAATATAATAAATTACTTCTCCAAAGTATAAAAATCAGTATTTTAAAACTTCAATTATT
>DAOVTF010000117.1 GCA_030633225.1 Flavobacteriaceae bacterium | reverse complement strand
AGTTCCATCACCAAAGTCCCAAAGAATTTTTTCAATAGGTTCATTTGAGTTTATTTCAAAACTAGTTTCATCTCCATAACACTGGTCTAGGACAATAATATTTGCTATAAAAAAAGATTGAATAAAAGGAGGTAAACCTTGACGAGATAACTTACTACCTAAATCAATAGCTTCATGAATATAATTTGCTGCCAAACCATCAGATTCTGGATTATTGATAACTCCTAAATAAGATTGCTTTTCTATAGCTCTATAGATCTTACCATCTAGTCCAACCTGCAAAGCTGCACGTAAATTGTTATAAGAGTGTATTTTAATTCTTGTTTCATTTATGTTTGCACTTGTAGGAAGAGGTATATCTACAGTAAATTGATAAAGGCATTCTTCTTGTGGAATTCCATCTGGATTATAATTACCAGTAGAAACATATAATTTTTTACTTTGTGGAGAAAATTCAACGCCATAGGAAAATTTTCCTTCCACATCAATTCTTCGTTCGTTGCTAATTAGTCCAGATTTATCATCAAAATCATATAAAAATGTACCGGAACTCATATTTGCCGAAATTAACATAGTGCCATCTGGAGAGGTTTTTAAATAACCTCTTAGGTCTCCTGAAAGATTAAAACCGTCATTACCTGCAATTTCCGTTGTATTTATACCATTTTCATCTACTTTGTATACATAAAATCGATCGTCTTTTAACGAGATAACCCAAAAAGCATTATCATCAAAAGCTTTTACAGCAGTTATTTTTTCACTGGTTGGAGATTCAAGCAATAATGTTTTTTCGGGAATTCCATTTACACCTACTACATCACCTAAACCACCAACTAATGTCATATCAATAGTATAATAATTCAGACCAAAAAAACCACCTCCCCAATCAACTGTAAATACATAATAAATATTGTTATCTTCTGGTTTTGGTACTATAATTGCAGATTGCGTGCTTGTTGAATTTCCAAGTAAATCTCTACCGGATGGCATTATTTGATGACGTCGATTCCATACCGTTGTGCCATCCGTATAAAATAATAATTTACCATTGGAATCGGATATAGTAGCACAGCCTTCATCTGTTTTTAGGGCACCTTTTGATACAAACAAAGGGCTACCGGAGCTAAAATCTAATCCTGCTTTTTCACCAAAATACCAGTGAGTTGCTTCTTTCTGGGCTATAATGAATTGAAAGGAAAAGAATATAATATAATATTTAAGGTATTTCAATAGCAACTGATCAAAATTTTAAACAATCAAATATATACTAAATTGATATGATATATATAAATTTTAACTTAAAAATACACATGTGAATCTGCTAATTTATACAGTCAAGTCAAGTGAAATTCACTAAGTTAAATAAAAGACACTTTTATAATTAAAAAACTGTTTTAGTGATGTTTAAACTTATTAATAAGGAAAATTTATTAGTAGTCTGTCTCTGTAATTCTGTTTTTAATGCTCTGCATAAATTCACCATAATTCTCTAGATGCATTTTATACTGATCAACAGTTAGTATATCTTTAATTTCTGCATTTTGTTTTTTGATCAAAACATCTAATTTTTGAATGATTTCTTCTTTAGAGTTTTCTTTATCCTTATCATCTAAGCGACCCATTTTTACAAAATAAAATATCAATATATTGGTATACTCGTCCTCTTTGGTTTCCGTTAGGTTCATTAATTTTGCTCTATCACCAAACCAGTTTAAAAGATTGTCTCTTTCATTTACAGTGAATATCTGCACCTTATTTTTCTCGTATTCCAATTGTTTTTGTGTTAACTCTTGAGCATTTATATTTAACAAAGAAATAAGGGAAAAACCTATGAACAAAAATATAGTTTTATTTAGTTTCATTTTTTAATTATTATCACATTCATATATATTTTTACAAATTATAGACTCTAGTAAGAGTATTCTCATCGGTATGACTAAACGATTTTTTATCATAAATATCAACAACAGTTTCTTGAGTATAAAATAGTTTATCTCTTTCAATTCTCATTTCTCTTGTGAAAGCAATTGTTTTAGCATTTTTATGCATAAAAGAAGATTGAATTATTCCTGAATTATCATCATTTAATTTAGCAGAAACATCTAAAACAATTGCTTTTGCACTTTCATTCTTTTCAAATACTCCACTAGCTAAAACATTGACACCTCTTGGTATAGAAAAAGTTAGGGTTAATGAATTATCTTCTATATTCCAAATCCAATAACCAGTTTCATCATGTGAAACTTTGTCGTTTGATTTTTCTCTTACTAGTTGATGATATCTAACTGCTCTTAATTGTTGTTTTTCAGCATTTTCAATATTAATATCTACTGGTTCAAATATTAATGTTTCGTAATAAGGATTATTTTCATCCTCATCAGGTTTTGGGGCAATATCTATACCCATATTTCCTTGCCAAGTTCCTATTAAAACTTGCAATGGACCATAGTTTTTTATGTCTTCCATTTTTTATTTTAAATTTTTAATCTACAAGTTGGGCACTCAAGTGAATTATTTCCTTTTACTAATTTTATACCATCAACATGAGTAATTATGAATTCTTTGACAAATGAATAATTTGCTTTATGATTATTTACATCTATCTGTTTATCTTTATACAATTCGCGAATTTTATCGTCATATTCTTGGTATCCCCAACAGGAAGGGCATAATCCATCTGGAGTTTCAGTTTTTGTTGTTTCAGAAGGTTGTTTAAAAAAATTAATTAATTCTTCAATCATTTTATTATTAGTTCATAAATTCTATAACATAATTCATAATTACACAAATATATTCTTTTTATATTCATTTATTGTAAGAGTTTCTTCATCCATTAACGTATTTGCCAAACTAATTGTTTTTGGTAATTCATACTTAAAATAAAACTTCATGGTATGTATTTTACTTTCATAAAAATCTTTAGAATAAGTCAAGTCATTACTTTGTAATTTTTGTTTGGAATTAACAGCCATATCTAACCACAACCAACTAATAATAATAATGCTAAAGAATTCCATAAATAAATTAGCATCAGCTAAATATCTTTCATAATTTCCTTTTTTAGCAAATGGCATCAAAAAACTAAGAACCTCTTGTGTAAGTTCAAGTTTGATTCCCATTTTTTTCGCATATGGTTTTAATTCATCATATTGATAGGCTACTTTAATAGTTTTCTGTATTTCTAACGATAAAAGTTCTAATCCTTTACCATTTTCCATAGGTATCTTTCTACCTAATAAATCTTGAGATTGAATACCTGTAGTTCCTTCATAAAGAGAAAATATTCTAATATCTCTATAATATTGTTGCAATATAAAATCAGAACAAAACCCATAACCACCTAAGACTTGTAAACCATTACTAACTGAATTTATTCCAGCTTCTGAAGGATATGTTTTTGCTATTGGAGTTATTATTTCTAATAGTAAATTGTATTTGATCTTTAACTCATTATCTGATGTTGTTAGTAATAAATCTTGATATTTAGAAGCTAATAGAACAAGGCTTAATGATCCTTCAACAATTGATTTTTGTAAAAGGAGCATTCTACGAACATCGGGATGTTCAATGATCAAACATTGAGTCTCGTCAGGATTTTTTTTACCAGTACTTGTTAATTTACGTCCTTGTGGTCGTTCGGTTGAATATTGTAAAGATGCTTGATAAGCAGCCATTGCAATTGCTGCTGCTCCTCTGCCAACTCCAATTCTAGCTGCATTCATCAATTTAAACATATAGGTTAAACCTTTGTTTGGCTCACCAACTAACCAACCTTGACAATCATTATTATCGCCAAAACCCAAATGTGTAGTACAATAACCACGCTGACCCATTTTTTGAAAATCGCCCACGGTCATTACATCATTTTTAATCAGACTGCCATCAGAATTAAGTCTATTTTTTGGTACTACAAATAATGATATTCCTTTCGTTCCCTTTGGTGCACCCTCAATTCTTGCCAATACTAAATGAATTATATTTTCTGCAAATTGATGGTCCCCTGCCGAAATAAATATTTTTTGTCCACTTATTTTGTAATAATCTTTATCTGTTTTATAAGCTTTTGTAACAATATCAGATAATGAACTTCCTGCTTGTGGTTCTGTTAGGCACATGGTCCCACCCCATTGACCAGAAAGCATTTTAGGAACATAAATTTTATTTAAAGATTCGTTGGCAAAATGAACAATTAATTCGGCTGCACCTAGTGTTAATCCTCCATATCCAGGAAGTTGATTATTTGCGGCCTCTTGAATATATGTAGATGCTGTTTGAATTATAAAAGGTATTTGTAAGCCACCATCACCATAATCAAACGGGGCTGAAATTAATCCCATTTCTCCACCCTTTTTCATATAAGTGTTAACTTGCTTATTTACTATAACAGTACCATCTTTATAATGAGCAGGTTTTGTATCCATTTCTGCTAAATAAGGAAATAATTCACGGTCAGAAAACTCTTCAACTGAATCTAAAAACATGTTTAAAGATTCTATATCATGATCCTCAAATCGTTTTTTGCTTAGAAGTTCTCCTAGATTATGTACATCAAATAATAAATATTTTAAGGTTTCTGTGTCAATATATTTTTTACTCATAATTTATTTATTTTAGATATGGCCCTTATTTAAACTATTTGGATTGGTTTAGTATTACACATTAATTTTCTTTAATAATTATTAGCTCGATTTTCCAAAATAGTTACAACATCGTTTAACTTAAATCCCTTAGCTTGTAATAAAATCAAATAATGGAAAAGCAAATCAGCACTTTCATTTAAAAATAAATTATCGTCATTATCTTTCGATTCAATAACCATTTCAACAGCTTCTTCTCCTACTTTTTGTGCTATTTTATTAATTCCTTTTTTAAACAAAGAGACAATATAAGATTTTTGATCATCTTCATTTAATTTTCTTTGTGAAATAACATCTTCTAAATTACTTATAAAACCATAGTGAGTTTCGTTCTTTTCATTCCAACAAGTATCTGTACCTTTATGGCATGTAGGGCCAACAGGATTTACTTTTATCAAAAATGTGTCGTTATCACAATCCAATTTTATATCAACCAAATGTAAAAAATTACCACTTTCTTCTCCTTTAGTCCATAACCTCTTTTTGGTACGACTATAAAAAGTAACATTTGAAGTGTCCAAAGTTTGTTCTAAAGCGTCTTTGTTCATATAACCTAACATAAGTACATTATTTGTAATTGTATCTTGTATAATTGCAGGAAGCAAACCATCTTGGTTTTTATTAAAATTTGGATTCATAATTATTGGCTATTTATATCCTTACAGGAATATTATTATTTTTTAGTTCTTGCTTTAAATCTTTTATTTTAATTTCTTTAAAATGAAAAACACTTGCAGCCAAAGCGGCATCGGCTTTTCCATCAATAAAGGCATCTATAAAATGTTGTGTTTTACCTGCTCCACCAGAAGCAATAATTGGAATGTGTAAATCATCTGATAATTTTGCCAATGCCCCGTTTGAAAATCCATTTTTTGTTCCATCATGATCCATCGAAGTGAATAATATTTCACCAGCTCCTCTTTGTTCAACTTCTTTAGCCCAATCAAATAAATTTAATTCAGTTGGCACTTTACCTCCTACCAAATGAACTTTCCAAATTCCATCAATTTGTTTGGCATCAATTGCAATAACAATACATTGTGAGCCAAATTTTGCAGATAACTGATTTATTAAATTAGGATTTTTTATTGCCGAAGAATTGACAGAAACCTTATCTGCACCAGCTTTTAACAACACATCAACATCTTCTATAGATGCTATTCCTCCACCAACTGTAAAAGGAATGTTAACTTTTTCAGCCACATGTAAAACCAAGTTTATTAAAGTTTTTCTACGTTCTTCTGTTGCCGAAATATCTAAAAATACCAACTCATCAGCACCTTCTTTGCTATAAATTTCTGCTAATTCTACTGGGTCACCAGCATCACGTAGCGAAACAAAGTTTACACCTTTAACAGTTCTTCCATTTTTAATGTCCAAACAAGGAATTATTCTTTTTGTTAACATTTGTTGTTATATTTACTCTTTAATTTTTAGATAAAAATAGAATCAAATACATTAAATCTTTAAAATGTACTTTTCTAATTGTTTCAGGCTAATTCTATTTTCATAGATAGCTTTTCCTATAATCACACCTTCACATCCAATTTTGGCTAATTTTGGTAATTCATCAAAACGTGAAACTCCACCGCTAGCGATAATATTCATTTTAGGTACAGCATTTTTAATTTTCTTATACAACTCAAACGAAGGCCCTTGCATCATACCATCTTTAGCAATATCTGTACTAATTACATATTTCACCCCTTTGGTATGGTATTTTTCAATGAATGGAATTACCTCTTGATTAGATTCTTCTAACCAGCCACTTATTGCGATTTTCTCGTTATTGGCATCAGCACCTAAAATAATTTTATCATTACCATAAGTTGTCAACCATTGATTAAATAAATTTGGGTTTTTTATTGCAATACTGCCTCCAGTAATTTGGTTTGAACCAGAATTAAAAGCGATTTTAACATCCTCATCCGATTTTAAACCTCCTCCAAAATCAATAGATAAATTGGTTTGATTTGCTATTTTTTCTAATATTTTATGATTGATTATTTTATGTGATTTAGCTCCATCTAAATCTACCAAATGCAAATATTTAATGCCGTAATCT
>DAOVTF010000129.1 GCA_030633225.1 Flavobacteriaceae bacterium | reverse complement strand
AAGCAACTACTTTACAAGCTCTAGGGTTTAAGCTTTGTGAAATTCTTTTAATAACTCCACCTTTTCCTGCGGCATCTCTACCTTCGAATAAAACAACAACTTTTAACCCTTCTTGCTTAATCCATTCTTGAAGCTTTACTAACTCAATCTGAAGATTTGCTAGTTCTTTATTATAAAGTTTGTTGTTAATCCTTCTTTTGTCCCTTTTTTTAGGTTCGATATTTTGCTTTTTCTCTGATTTACCCATTCGTACTATATTTTAAAAAAAACTACTCAGTATTAACTTTGGTAGAAGTTGAATTATCTTGTTGATTGATTTTAGTATAAAGATATAAAAAATATAACACTTTACTTTTTTTATTTGGCACTTTTGAATTTGGTCTTACGCGAATTAAAAACCTAAAAATCTTTCCTTCTTAGCTTTATATTCATTCTCCAGACTGGAAATAATACCCATAAAAAAAGTACAACGAATGAAATGATCATTCCCAAATTAGTTCCAAAAAATTTCTTAAATATTGCGCCTGTATATCCCAGCAAGGCAGAAATATCTAATTTCAATAAAATTAAAATACGAGACAGATCGATTGGATTAAACATTGTAGCTATTAAGGAAAACTTATCTAAAGGATACTCATTAAAAACTAAAAGTGAAATTAAAAAGATACCATCATAAATAACAGCTAAAAATAACCACATCAAAATGGCGTATCCAAAGCCTTTAATTTTATTCTCATTAGACAAGGCAATATTAAATGCCAATGCTACAAAGATGAAGTTAAGAAATGAACCAACCACTAAAAGTAAACCAAAATCAAAAATTGCAGTCGATCTAAAAAGTCCATATAACAAAAAAGGAATCCCTAAACCCAAGACTAAACTTAATGTTAATGAAATGGATATTCCTAAATACTGACCCATAAAAATGGTGCTTCTTTTAATAGGCTGAGCTAGTAATAGTTCCGTAAATTCTTTGGAATTATAATAGTACATCACTCCAAAAATTGTTCCTATTAAAGGAGTTAAAACAATAATAATATTCATTAAAGTAATTATTGCTTTATTAATATCATTATTTAAAAACAACAATACAAATCCCAAAGCTAAATAAAACAAAAAATACACGTAACTCCATCTGCTTCGCATTAAATCATAAAAGCTATATTTTAATATTTTAAACATTTTCTTTGGTCATTAAATTAGCAATTGCATGTTCAAGATCTGTTTGTTTGGTTTGTAATTTTAATTCATCAATACTTCCTTTAAAATAAATATTTCCGTCGAGTAAAAACACAATTTTATCAGCAATTTCATCAACCAAACTCATAATATGTGTCGTAATTAAAAGTGTTTTTCCTTTTTCTTTTTCCTTTTGAATTATTTCCTTCAAATTAATTAAAGATATAGGGTCTAAACCTGTTGTTGGCTCATCTAAAATAATCAAATCACTATCAAACATAAAAGTTAAAACTATGTTTACTTTTTGTTTTGTTCCACCACTTAAATTTCCTAACTTTTTATCTAAAAATGATTCTAATCCAAACAGCTCAATCAAATCAATATCGTTAGATTTTTTTGGTCGTAAATTTTTAACCATAACTATCAACTCATTAACTGTTAGGTTACCAGGAAAGTTTGCAATTTGAGGTAAATAATTAATTTGATTTCTATAATCCCATTTTTTTAATACCGATTTACCATCAATTTTAATATCACCTGAATTTGGAATAACCATTCCTAAAATACTTTTTATTAAAGTAGTTTTACCTGAGCCATTTGGACCCAATATTGCAAAAATTCCACCAGATTTTATCTCTAAATCCAAGCCGTCTAATACAATTAATTTGCCAAATCTTTTATGTAAATTAGATATTCTAATCATTTGTAATTTTCATTAATGGTGAATTATCAACTAAATTATCCGGTGTAAAAACTGGAGACACTTTTTCAGAAAAATTGATAATATCAACAAATAAACTTCTTAATAAGATTATTGCTTCCGGTGTGTTGTGAACTATGTATGAAAATAATTTTACGGGGCGATATGGCACATCTCCAATGCCATTTTTATCTAGATCATAGCCTGTATAATCACTCCAATAGTTATTATCAAATTTATTGGAGTTAATTTTACTATTATAGGATAAATCTAATGCATTGTTTAAAAAACTATTTTGCGCAAAATCATTTTCATAACATGCTCCAACAATTTTTATTGCCCAACCGTTTCGTGAAAAAGTGTTTTTCTTATAATTAATTCTAGTAGAACCATCAACACTTATTCCAATTGTATTTTGTTCAAATGTATTATTTTCAATTTCGGCATCATATATCTCTTTTAACAATAATCCATAAGAAGCTGAACCCCAATTTTTTGTAAATATATTATTACGCATTTTGATGAATTTTGAAAACATTACTGCAACACCAGCTCCGTTATTTGTAAAAACATTATCAAAGTATTCATTTTCATTTGAAAACATAAAATGCAAACCATATCGTAAATTATCATAACTATTGTTATCAAATATTTTACTCTTTTTCACAAATTCAAAATAAATTCCATCACGCACTCCATGTATAGTATTTCTACTAGCCTGCATATTTGAACAGTGCCACAAATGAATCCCATTACCAGAACTAGCCTGGTCTTTTGCATGACTACTTACATCATTGTTTTCAATAGTACCATAGTGTGATTTTTCAATCAAAATTCCGAAAAATACATCTTCTAAGATATTATTTTTTATTGTAAAATTTCTTGATTTTGAAACCAATATAGCGGCAAAATCTTTAGTATAGCTTTGCCCTACATTTATAATTTTTAGACCTTCAATTGAAAAATTATCAGCTTTAATTTTTAATATGGTTTCCTTAAATTCACCATCAATAATAGGCATTCCAATGCCTTTGATTTTTACCGATTTATTTATTAAAATAACACCGTGTTCTTTATATACACCACTTTTAATAATTATTTCATCTCCATCTTCGGCAATTAAAATGGCTTCTTTAATGGTTTTGATATCACAAGTTGAGCAAACCTCAATTTGCTTAGCAAATAATGGTGAAATGCAAAAAAAAAGAATGGTAAAAAAATAAATATTTCGCATTTTATTTTACAGAATATTTTTCCTTAATAGTGGTCCAAGAATAAAGCTTACCTCCGCTTTTCTTATGAATTTCTTCTGCCTTTACTTTACTAGAAAAAGCTGATAAAAAAGCTCCCATCGGGCTTTTTATTTCTTCACTGATTAAATATGTCGCGGTAGTTGCATCTGTCATACTTCCTGGGTTCCCATAATCTGACACCAAAAAAGTTGATATATTTTCAGTTGTAATTTCTTCTAAATCATTTAACATACATTCAATAGCATCAAACTTAAATTGTTTGCCTTTGGCAGTAACATATTGTGCAGCATGCTGTTGATCAACTATGGTCATTTTACAAAATCTACATGCATCTGAACCAAAATTAATTTTTTCAGGCTCAATACTACATGATGAAAATATCAACAAAAAAACAGTGAAAATAGTTAGGTAACCTTTTTTCATTTTAATATAGTTAGCGTTGTCAAATATAACATAATTTGAGCATTATTAATTCTAAATTAAATTCAAATTATGTTAAAATAAATACTAAAAAAGATCTAATTTTTAGCTTCTTTTTTCCCAACAAAAAAAGCGATAAAAGTTAGAAACATTCCTACAAACATAAAATAAGCTCCGGTTCTAGGGTAAGAATGTGCAGTGAAATTTAGTATATCCTTAGTACCAAATAATGGAGGCTGAAAGCCCATTACTGAACCATCAGGATTTTTAAAATTCATAATTGCTTTTGGATCCAAATTATGTCCATAATCGTATTCCCATAAATAAAAATCATACATTCCAGCTATACCTAAAACAGACATTAAAATAAACCACCCTAAATATAATTTATATTTTCCCATAAAACCTATGATAACACCTAAAACAACCATGATTCCAATAACAATTGGAAATATTTTAAACTCAGGAATAGTTTCTGGAATATATTGCATACCTACATAATGATTCATTAAATTAATATTTTTTATATCAAACTCGTTGGTATCCGTAAATTTTGTAATATGAATATCCATCCCTAAAGGAATTGGATATTGAGGCGCTTCTAAAGTAATATTCCATAATGGAAAAGCAAATAATCCAAGTAATAACAAAGAACCTATTATCATTAAAATTTTAGATTTTTTCATGATTTTTTATTGTTTATTTTAAGTTAATTCTTTAATAAAATTCAATGCAAATATACATATTAAACTAGTGACAGTATGCCACTTAGCATACATAAAAGATGTTTTTATCTTTATTTATTTTAAATAAAAACGGACAGTAAAATTATACCTGTCCGTTTCTAACAATAATTAACTAACTTTTATTAAATCCATTATTCAGCATCAACTGCATCACCATCTAAAGTAAATTTAATAGGTACATTTGATCCTTTAGGAGATACTCTAATATATCCTTGCATTTCTTGGTGTAATGCCGAACAGAAATCTGTACAATAGAATGGCCAAACACCAACTTGTTTAGGATACCATATAAATGTTTCAGTTTGTCCAGGCATAATTAATAACTCAGAAGTTTGAGCACCAATCATAGAAACACCATGAGGTACATCATAATCTTGCTCTAAATTAGTTACATGGAAATAAACTTTATCACCAACTTGTACTCCTTCAATATTATCAGGTGCAAAGTGAGAACGGATCATAGTTAAATAAATATGAACTTCATTACCTTTTCTAACCACTTTAGCTTCTGCCTCGGTCTTAACCGCATGCGGATGTTTATTATCTTCTAATCTATAGAATTTTTTAGAATTTTTAGCTACAATATCTGCCGGAATTCCTGCTGCATAATGTGGCTCTCCAATTGTTGGAAAATCCAATAATAATTCCATTTTTTCACCAGTAATATCATATAATTGTGCAGATTGGGTTACCTCAGGACCTGTTGGTAAATAACGGTCTTTTGTAATTTTATTCATTGCCAATACATACTTACCAAAAGGTTTTCTTGAATTACCACCTGGTATCATTAAATGACCTACTGAATAATAAGTTGGTTTTCTATCAATAACTTCCCAAGTACCTAATTTCCATTTTACAACTTCTGAAGAAATAAAGAAAGTAGTATAAGCATTTCCTTTTCCGTCAAATTCAGTATGAAGTGGACCTAATCCTGGTTGTTTTACTGCTCCTGCTAAAGTAGCTTCGTATTGTAAAATCGGGATTCCGTAGGCGTCGCCATCAAATTTTTTCTCTTCAATAGCTTTCAACATTTTACTAAATGAATGGATAGTTAATTCTGCAGCTAATTTACCGCTACCAACAATGTATTCACCGCTTGGGTCAACATCACAACCGTGTGGAGATTTAGGTGTAGGCATAAAATATATTGCCCCAGGCACATCAGCCGGATCAACAACTAAAACTTCCTTTTTCATAGTTGAAGTTGCTGAATGGGTATGCTCGTCATAAACATTATGTGCATAATTTGAAGGTATTTTTTTACCGCCACCGTTATTAACATACTCTTCAATTTTTTTCCAATTTACTGCAGCGATAAAATCTTTATCGTTTTGTGAAGCATTTACTTCTAACAATGAATTAGCTTCTTCAGTATTATAGGTTGTAAAGAAAAACCATCCATGAGATTTACCTCTACCTGGGTGTGATAAATCATAATCAAATCCTGGCATTCTTAATTGGAATTTTATATCCATACCACCATCTTCCGGATCTACAGAAATAAATGTTAAAGCACCTTTAAAGTTACCTTTATATTCATCAATTGGCATATCTCTTTGAGGAAACGGTACAGAAAAACGAGTTCCTGCAACTACATACTCCGTATTTTCAGTTACAAAAGATGAACTGTGATTACCTGCAGAATTTGGTACTTCAATAATTTCAGTAGTTTCAAAAGTCGTTAAATCAATTTTTGCAATACGAGGTGTATTGTTACCATTGATAAATACCCATCTACCATCTAATTCACCTGCTGTTTGAGAAATATCAGGATGGTGAGAATCATCCCAAGGAATAAAACCATGAGAAGTATTTAACATTGGCTTTGTTTCTTCATTAAAACCATACGCTTTTTCAGCATCTACTGAAAAAACAGGAATTACTTTAAATAAACGTCCTGAAGGAAGTCCGTATACTGCCAATTGACCACTAAATCCTCCTGATACAAATGCATAGAATTCATCATGTTCACCTGGAGCAACATACACTTTT
>DAOVTF010000093.1 GCA_030633225.1 Flavobacteriaceae bacterium | reverse complement strand
CGAACCTTGGACCCTCTGATTAACAGTCAGATGCTCTAACCAACTGAGCTAAGGAGGAATATTAATTCCATTTTGGGTGTGCAAATATAATTGTTTTTACTTATCTCACAAACGAAAATAAAAAATATTTTTAAAATAATATGTATGTATTACTAATTAGTCAAATGCACACATAATAACTTATGAAAAAAGTATTTTTTTTTATGAAGAAAGTCTTCTATTTCTAATAAAATAATCTAAAAATAAAAGTGAGCTTAAAGCAAAAATACTTATTGCAAATAATGGAGAGGTTAATAATGGTGGTAATACAATAGAAAAATCTAGATCATAACTTGGAATATACTTATCTAAATCTTGAAAATATGGCTGAGTTAGCTCTAAATTAAATATTGTATAACTGAACAAAACTAAGACAAAAGAAGCAATTAAAAACCATGCTTTTTTACCAATTACCGGATTATAAATAGATATTTTTGAATCTTGGTTAATAGTCGACATTACATTTGAAGTAAAATCTAAAGAAGGAATTTCAATAAGATTCTTTTGCACTAAAGATGAAAAGGCTTTTTCTTTTTTTAATTCAAGAACTTTGATTTGAGACATAACTTTATTTGAAAAACCTAAAGAAGGTTTTTCTATATCTATATTTTGTTTAATCAATTTATCTATGTTCTTATCCTCTTTCATATTATGGCTCTTAATTCATCTTTTAACAACAACGACAGTTCTTTATAAAGCTTTTTCCTTGCTCTAAATATTTTTACTTTTATATTGGTTTTAGTCAAATTAGTAATCTCTTTAATTTCTTCTAAAGTATTTTCATTTAAATAAAATAGTGTAATTAATAGAGCATCAATCTCAGGTAAATTGTTAATTGCTTCAGTAAGATATTTTTTTTGTTCACCATTTTTTATTGCCTCTAACTGAGGGAAATCAAAATCAGTTGTATGATTATCTAAAACAAACGAATCAATTTCAGTTGTTGTTATTTTCTTTTTACGAACCATTGAAATAGCATTTCTATAAACAATAGTATATAACCAAGTTGAAAATTTAGATTCTCCTTTAAATGTATCTAGCTTTTGAAAAGCTTTTAAAAAACTATCTTGAGCAACTTCTTCGGCATCTTCTGTACTCTTAACAATTTTAATAGCAATGGTATATGCCATATTTTTATACTTATCAATAAGATAAGAAAAAGCATTAGTATCTCCTTGTAAAACTTTATCTATATAGATTTGATCCGAAATTGTATCCATTATTGATATCAGACGCCCATAATTAGAATCTGGTTACAATTTATAACAACATTTTTTATTTAACAATTATTACAAAAAAAGTGTAACCACATTAACTTCAACTTCGTCATAATACCAAACAAATTAAATAACTTAAATTTATAATTATGGCAGAAGCAATTTTAATCCCACTAATAGTATTCTCATCAATATTTGGAATATTTTTTGTTTGGGTAAGTACAAGAAACAAAGAACGAATGGCTTTAATAGAAAAAGGAGCCGATGCATCACTTTTTGCAACCAAAAAGAAAAGTTTTACCAACATTACTTTAAAAGTAGGTATGTTAGCTGTTGGTATTGGTGTAGGCATATTGATGGGATCACTATTATCTAATTACACAACTTTAGGTGAAGAAGTAGCATTTCCATCAATGATATTTTTATTTGGAGGCTTATTTTTAGTAGGTAATGCTCTTATTGAAAAAAATAATAAAACCGATGAAGAATAACTAAAAATTAGATTCAAATCAATCCATTAAAAAGGTCATTAAAATCTATGGTTTTAACGACCTTTTTTATATTCTTTTCTAAACCAGAATTATTAATAAAGTTCTTTATAATATTGAGTAGCCATTCTTTTACTTGTAAATTCAGGAATTACGTCATCAATACCATTAAATACAATTTTTGACCACTTTTTTGGATTATCGTAAAATGTTGGTAATACTTTATTTTCAAGAGATTCATATAAATTATCCACATCCATTTTGTCTTGTTCCCAAACTGGCAACTTATAATCTACTTCAGGTAAAATAAAACAGTTCATCTCATCTTTAGCAAATTCAGGCATCCAACCATCATTAATAGAAAGGTTTATTGAACCATTCATAGCTGCGGTCATACCACTGGTTCCAGAGGCCTCTCTAGTTATTCTTGGTGTATTTAGCCAAATATCTGATCCCATTTTTAAATTTTTTGAGAGTTCCATCTCATAACCAACTAAAACTGCCAGATTAGATTTATACTTTGTTAAATAAACCAAATGATTAAAGACATCAATACCTTGAAAATCCAATGGATAAGGTTTTCCTGCCCAAATTATTTGTACAGGATATTTTTCATTTGAAATTAGTTTTTCAAATCTTTTCATATCATGCAATAAAAGGTCTGCTCTTTTATATCCGGCAAAACGTCTTGCCCACACAATAGTTAATACATTTGGATCAAATATCTTTTTAGTTTGATTCAAAACCTCATTAAAAAGATTTTTCTTTAATTCTATTTTTCGTTCTTTAAAAGCTTTAACACTTTTCTTTTTCCATGACTTCCTTAATTCCTCATCTTGCCAAAATTTTTGATTTTGAGCATTAGTTATAGGAATAATTTTACTTACACCTTTAAAATCTTTATACATATCATTAGCTACTTTAGCATGTAGTTTTGATACTGCATTAGCCTTTTTAGACATTCTAAGTGCTGCAACCGTATAGTTTACAACACCCTCACCTACCATCTCTTTTACCAGTTCATCTTCACTTAAATGCTTACCAAAAAATCCACAACGATTTAAATGTCTGGCATCTCGTTCTTCATTTCCAGCTTTTTCAGGAGTATGTGTAGTTAACACCATTTGACTTTTTTTCACTCCCTGATTTTTCAAATAATAAAAAGCCGGAAGTGCATGACCTTCATTAAGGTGATATACATCGGCTCCTCCAAGAGCTTCAACAATTTTTGCTCCACCAATACCTAAAACTATGCTTTGAGAAACTCGCGTCAATTCATTTGCATCGTATAAACGATCGGTAATTGTTCTTGATATAAAATCATTTCCATCTACATCAGTTGATAAAAAATAAATAGGAACTGATCCAAATATCTCTGGTTTAAGAATATAAGCACGAACTTTTACATGAGGATTGTCATGTAATTTCACTTCCACTTCTACACCAGTATCTTCTAAAAAACTATAATTTTTCTCTACAAAATTTACTTTAAGTGTCTGATCCTCATTTCTTCCTTGTTGGTAATATCCATATTTCCATAACATCCCAATACCAATCATATTTTGTTTTAGCTCCAAACCAGAACGCATATGAGATCCTGCTAAATATCCCAACCCTCCTGAATAGGTCTTTAGTGCCTGATGAATACCAAATTCCATACTGAAATAGGCAACTTTTTTATTAAATTCTTTGGCAGGTTTATATGGGTGATACCACGTACTATATTTACTTGACATTGATTTCTTGATTAAATTTATAATGATGCAAATAAACATCAATTATTTAAAATAACGTTATGGAATTAGGTTAATTGTATTAGTTATAAGTTGATGAATTATTCTAAAGTTTTTACAAAAATAAATACAGTTGCATTAACCTCCAATAATGTGTAGTTCGGTAAAATCCTTTGAAATAATAATGGTATTATCGCCATTAACTTTTACATCTTCAAAAGCAATTTCTTCGTTGTCAATTTGAATTTTAGAAACATTAAATGGTAAACCATGTAATTTCATTTTAAAAGTTTTATAAGTAGTAATATATTTTCCTGATTTGTGTTGTTGGATAATTAATTCGTCCGATTTACCTACTAAATTAAAATTTCGCAAACTAAATCTTCCTTTTTTATAATCGTACCCATCGTTTAAATCTTCATATAATTCACTTTTTTCTTTACCTTTCTTATAGTAAACATCTAGAGTTAACTCGTCAATTTGTTTTTCGCCAACATATTGCTGAATGGGGTATTTTGGAATAATTGCTCCTTCTTTTATAAAAATAGGTATGCTATCTATATCAGCATCTACCCATGTTTCTTTACCTCCATTTACTATTTGATCATCCCAGAAATTATACCATGTTCCGTTAGGAATATACATTCTTCTACCCTTTGCATTTGGCTCAAGTATTGGGCAAACTAGAATTTTTTCGCCAAAAATAAATTCATCAGATCTATCATGTGTTTGTTGATCATCCTGATCAAATACAACTAATGATTTTAATATTGGCACACCTTCATTAATATATCTCCAGAAAGCTGTATATAAATAAGGCAATAACTCATACCTAATTTCAATGAATTTCTTTACAATGCTCAGAACCTCATCGTCAAATGTCCATGGTTCTTGTTCGCCGTGATCGCCAGATGAATGGGTTCTACAAAATGGGTGAAAAACACCTAATTGAATCCATCTTGCAAATAATTCTCCCGTAGGTTGTTCAGCAAATCCTCCAATATCAGATCCTACAAAGGAATAACCAGACAAACTCATTCGTTGAGCTTGAATGTTTGCTATCCATAAATGTTCCCAAGTTGCAATATTATCACCTGTCCAGGTTGAAGAATATCTTTGCGTACCGGAATATGCAGAACGAGTAATAACAAATGGTCGTTTTGGATAAGCGTATTTTTTTAACCCTTCATAAGTAGCTTTGGCCATTTGCATTCCATAAATATTATGTGCTTTTCTATGACTACACGGATTGCCATCATAATCATGACGAACATCGTCAGGGAAAGTTTTATTCGGAACTTCCATTACAGCAGGTTCATTCATATCATTCCAAACTCCTTTTACACCAATATCACCAATTAACTCTTTAAATAAGCCGGACCACCATTTTCTTACTTTAGGATTGGTATAATCTGGGAAATAACATTCTCCAGGCCATACTTTTCCTTTCATATATGGACCATCAGCTCTTTTACAGAAATAATCATTTTCAATTCCCTCTTTATAAATACTATAATCCTCATCAATTTTAATTCCGGGATCAATTATGGCAACAGTTTTAAATCCATCATCCGCTAATTCTTTTACCATCCTTTTAGGGTCTGGAAAGTATTCTTTATTCCAAGTAAAACATCTAAAACCTTCCATGTAATCAATATCCAAATAAATAGCATCACAAGGAATTTTTAATTCTCTAAATTTTTTAGCAACTTCTTTTACTCTTGATTCAGGATAATAACTCCATTTACATTGATGAAATCCTAATGCCCATAGTGGTGGTAGTTCTGGTGTTCCTGTCAAATCAGAATAACTTGAAACTACATCCCTCATTTTTGGTCCGTAAATAAAATAATAATTCATTTCACCTCCTTGTGCCCAAAAACTAGTTATATGTCGTTGTTCATGACAAAAATCAAAAAATGATCTAAAAGTATTGTCAAAAAATACGCCGTAAGCTTTTTTATGATGCAGCCCAATATAAAAAGGTATTGTCTTATAAATAGGATCGGCACTTCTTCCAAAAGCATAAGAGTCTGTAGCCCAGTTTTCAAACCTTTTACCTCTTAGGTTAGAATGAACAGGTTTATCTCCTAAACCGTAATAACTTTCACCTTCTTGAGCCACTTTACTCATTTTAACAATATTACCTCCATGCTCATAACTTTCTTCCCAGTGAAAACCAAACTCATCTTGTGATATTATAGAATTATCAACAGCATCATAAATTACAATACGCAAATCATTTTTTTGAATATGACATATTAGTTTAGAAGTTGTAATTATATAAAAATTATCATCTTCTTTAGTACTTAAATGATTATACCCTCTACTTGCATTTTTGTCTATTGCATAAGAAAAGTCGTTGTCAAAATTAGTATTAGTCGTATATCGAAAACGTAAAATACTGTTTCTTAAAACTGTTAATTGAAGAACTACTTTATTATCAGTTGCAAAATAAAAAGTATCAACTTCTTTTTTGCAAGAAATTATTTTTGACGGAAAAAGATTTCCCTTCTTTTCTAATTCGGTATTAGTAATCATAAATGAGCTTAAATTTCAAGAGTGTAAATGAAACGAAATTAAATAAGATGTAAAAGGATTGTTTATAAAATTTTAAAAGCGACAATAGACAAAGGAGGTAATGTTATTTCAGCCGAAAATGGTTTGTTATCTCTAGGTGTTTTTTCAATATTTATTTCTTTAGAATTACTAATTCCACTTCCAAAATACTTTTTGAAATCGCTATTAATTATTTGTTTTAATTTACCTTTTCTAGGCAGTCCAATTCTATACATTTTTCTTTCAATGGAAGTGAAATTACAAACTACAATTATATCATTAATCTCATCATGTCCTTTACGGATAAAGGCAATTACAGAGTTCTCACTATCACCATAATTTATCCATTCAAAACCTTCATCACTAAATGCCTTTTCATATAAAGATGGTGAATTTTTATACAATATATTCAAGTCTTTTACAAATGCCTGCATTCCTTTATGAGGCTTGTATTGTAATAAATGCCAATCTAAACTTTGAGCATAATTCCACTCTTCTGATTGACCAAATTCACCACCCATAAACAATAATTTTGTTCCCGGATGTGTAAACATAAAACCATACATTACTCTTAAATTAGCAAATTTTTGCCACTCGTCTCCAGGCATTCTATTTAAAAGTGATTTTTTACCATAAACTACTTCATCATGAGATAATGGAAGTACAAAGTTTTCAGAAAATGCATATGCCAAACTGAAAGTAATTTCATTTTGATGATGCTTTCTATAAATAGGGTCTTTTGAAAAATACTCGAGAGTGTCATGCATCCAACCCATCATCCATTTCATTCCAAAACCTAATCCCCCTATTGAAACCGGTTTTGTAACTCCTGGAAAAGCAGTTGATTCTTCCGCAATTGTTTGAACTCCATCAAAATTAGAATAAACTCCTTGATTAAAATCTTTTAAAAATTCTACTGCATCTATATTTTCTCTGCCACCAAATTCATTAGGCTCCCATTCACCTTCATCTCTTGAATAATCTAAATAAACCATAGAAGCTACGGCATCAACTCGCAAACCATCTATATGATATTTATCTAACCAAAAAAATGCATTACTTATTAAAAACGATCGTACTTCATTACGACCATAATTAAATATCAGACTTTTCCAATCGGGGTGGTAACCCTTTCGGGGATCAGGATGTTCATACAAGTGACTTCCATCAAAAAAGCCTAATCCATGATCATCTGAAGGGAAATGCGACGGTACCCAATCTAAAATAACACCAATATCATTTTTATGCATTTGATCAACCAAGT
>DAOVTF010000052.1 GCA_030633225.1 Flavobacteriaceae bacterium | reverse complement strand
AGATTTAATAGAAAAGTATTATGATTTTAAGATGACTGAATTGTATTATGATCGAAGAAGAATTATAAAGAAAATACACAGACAACACAAGCAATATTTTAAGACAGGAAATCCTCCCAAGAATAGAATCGTAAGTATATCAAAATCATATCTTCGGCCAATTATAAGGGGTAAAGAAGTAAAACCTGTTGAATTTGGTGCAAAAGTAAATAAGCTTCAAATCGATGGCATTAATTTTATAGAACATATCAACTTCAATGCTTTTAATGAAGGAACTCGTTTTAAAAGTACAATTTACAAAGCACAGGGTCTTACCAAAACGAGAGTAAAATTAGCAGGAGCAGATGCTATTTATGCAACCAACAAGAATAGAGTCTTTGCTACAAGCAATAAAATACAAACTGATTTTAAACCTAAAGGCAGACCTTCAAAACATCGAAAACAGCAAATCCAGTTGGCCAAAATGATTACCAAAGAAAGAGCAACTCGATTGGAAGGTAGTTTTGGAAAAGAAAAAGAGCATTATCATTTAAAAAAGATCAAAGCCAAAACTGCAAAAACAGAAGTACTTTGGATCTTCTTTGGAATCCATACAGCCAATGCATTAGAAATTGGTAGAAGAATAAAACATCAAACTCTCGAGCAGGTAGCTTAATTTTATAAATTTTAAACTTTCTGTAGGATAACTATCTCTTGATGATAGATGAACTCTCATAAATCAATTTTTAATCCATAAAAATGAAAAAATCCAGATGGTTTTACGAAAATCATCTGGATATATTTTACTGTTTTAACTAAATCAGTTTACTTCTGAAAGTGCCTAATTAAGTACAATTAATTAGCAACTTCATTTAAAAATCTAATTCGCATTAATCGCAATTCTTCTTCATCATAATCTCCATCAAATTCATCTAATGCTTCTTGAATTTTATCATTTTCTGCCTCTAAAAAATAATCGTGAATTTCTTCTTGCTGGTCTTCATCTAATAAATTATCAACACAATAATCTATATTAAGTTTGGTTCCTGAATAAATTATTTGTTCCATCACCTTGATAAGTTCATCCATTTCAATTCCTTTGGATTTTGCTATATCAATTAAAGGAAGTTTTTTATCTGTATTCTGAATTATAAATAATTTCAACCCTGAATTTACACCAGTACTTTTTACAATTAAATCATCAGGTCTTGTGATATCATTTTCATCGACGTAGTTCTTTATTAATTCTACAAATTCTTTACCGTATTTTTTAGCTTTTCCATCACCAACACCATGAACATTAGCTAATTCTTTAATAATAATTGGATATTTTATGGTCATATCTTCTAAAGATGGGTCTTGAAAAACAACAAAAGGAGGTACTCCAAGTTTTTTACCTACACGTTTACGAAGATCTTTAAGCATGCCCATTAATTTATCATCTGTACCACCACCAGTACCTTTAGCATTGGTTATAATACTTGCATCGTCTTCTTCACTATAAATATGATCTTTAGTCATCATAAATGAAACCGGATTATTTATAAAGTTTTCACCATTTTCGGTAAGTTTTAAAACACCATATTGTTCAATTTCTTTATAAAGTAGGTTTGATACCAAAACTTGTCTTATCAGTGCCATCCAGAATTTATCATCTTTATGCTTTCCAATACCAAAAAAATCTTGTTTATTAGTTTTATGCGATATCAATAAGGCATTTTCTTTTCCTATTAAAGTATTAATTACTTCTTTTGATTTATATTCCTCTTTAGTTTTCCTTACAACATCTAATAAAATCTTTACCTCTTCTTTGGCTTCTAATTTAGATTTTGGATTTCGCACATTGTCATCCATATCAGCTCCTTCTCCAGTAATATCATCAAAATCTTCACCAAAATAGTGTAATAAAAACTTACGACGTGACATTGAAGTTTCACAATAGGCAACAACTTCTTGTAACAATGCATTACCTATCTCTTGTTCTGCAATGGGTTTACCGGATAAAAACTTCTCTAATTTTTCAATATCCTTATAAGCATAGTATGCTAAACAATACCCTTCTCCTCCATCACGTCCGCCTCTACCAGTTTCTTGATAATAACTTTCTAAACTTTTTGGAATATCATGGTGAATTACAAAACGCACATCAGGTTTATCAATTCCCATTCCAAATGCAATTGTAGCTACAACAACATCAATATCTTCCATTAAGAACATATCTTGATGTTTTGCTCTTGTTTTTGAATCTAATCCGGCATGATATGGTACAGCTTTTACACCATTAACTTGTAAAACTTGTGCAATTTCTTCTACTTTTTTTCTACTTAAACAGTATATTATTCCTGATTTGTTTTGATAATTTCTTATAAATCTAATAATATCCTTTTCAACATGTGATGTTTTTGGTCTAACATCATAAAATAAATTTGGTCTGTTGAATGATGCTTTAAAAGTTTTAGCATTTGTTATTCCTAAATTTTTTAAAATATCTTCTTGTACTTTTTCGGTGGCTGTTGCAGTAAGACCAATAATTGGAAAGTTGCCAATTTTTTCTATTATATTTTTTAGATTTCTATAATCAGGCCTGAAATCATGACCCCACTCAGAAATACAATGGGCTTCATCAATAGCAAAAAATGAAATCTTTTGTTTTTTAAAGAAATCAATATAATCTTCTTTGGTCAATGATTCTGGAGCAACATATAATAATTTGGTTATACCATTTTCAATATCACTTTTTACCTGAGCTATCTCACCTTTATTTAATGAAGAATTCAATACATGTGCAATGCCATGATCAGAAGAAATACCTCTCATCGCATCCACTTGATTTTTCATTAGTGCAATTAAAGGTGAAACAATTATTGCAGTTCCTTCTAAAATTAAAGCAGGTAATTGATAAATTAAAGATTTACCACCACCGGTAGGCATAACTACAAAAGTACTATTTCTATCAATTAAGCTTTCTATTGCCTCCTTTTGTAATCCTTTAAATTTACCAAATCCAAAATATTTTTTTAATTCTTTATGGAGATCAATTTTTGTCCCTTCCATCCTCTATAGTATCTATTTTTAAATATTTTTGTAGAATTACTCATTAATAAATGAGTAAAGTATTACATTATAAATTGTATCATTACATTTGTACCTATAAATATAATGTAATATTTTTAATTTATTAAAATAAAATATATTGAATTACAATAAAGATATTTTAAAAACTGCAAAAGAAACTATTTTAATTGAATCTAAGGCCATTCATAATTTGGCTAGTTTACTTGATAAAGACTTTGAAAACGCGGTTAAAACTATTTTTAAGTCAAAAGGAAGAGTTATTGTTACCGGAATTGGCAAAAGTGCTAATATTGGCACCAAAATAGTAGCCACTTTTAATTCTACCGGAACACCAGCTATTTTTATGCATGCTGCCGATGCCATTCATGGTGATTTAGGAAACATTCAAAAAGATGATGTAGTTATTTGTATTTCAAAAAGTGGTAATACTCCTGAAATTGAAGTTTTAGTTCCTTTAATAAAAAATTATGGCAATAAAATTGCTGCCATAACTGGCAATACAAAATCATTTTTAGCAAAAAATGCTGATTTTGTTTTAAATTCTTATGTTGAAAAAGAAGCTTGTCCAAATAATTTGGCTCCTACAAGTAGTACTACTGCTCAATTAGTTATTGGAGATGCTTTAGCAGTTTGTTTATTAGAATTAAAAGACTTTTCAAGTAAAGATTTCGCAAAATATCATCCTGGAGGAACTCTAGGTAAAAAACTATACCTGCGTGTTAGCGATTTGGTTGCAAAAAACGAAATACCTCAGGTTGACCCTAATTCTCCGGTAAAAAAAGTTATAATTGAAATTTCTAAAAAAAGACTTGGTACAACAGCTGTTATAGAAAATGATAAAATTATTGGTATTATTACTGATGGAGATATTAGAAGGATGTTAGAAAATAATACTAGTATAGATCAATTAAAAGCACGTGACATTATGGGTACTAACCCTATCACAGTAAAATCAAAAGAAATGGCGGTTAAAGCATTAGAAATAATGCAAAACAATAATATTACTCAAATTTTAGTAACTGAAAACAATAAATATGTTGGTGTTGTTCATTTTCATGATTTATTAAAAGAAGGAATCATTTAATTTTATATAGTTAACAAATGAGTAAACAACAAAATGACATGTCATTTTTAAACCATCTTGAGGTTTTACGTTGGACTTTAGTTCGATCATCTTTGGCTGTATTTGCTTTTGGAATTATTGCATTTTTGATGAAGAATTTTATTTTCAATAGTATACTTTTAGCACCGAAAGACCCATCTTTTGTTACTTATCGATTTTTATGTTCGGTTTCTCAAAGTTTTGGAACTAACGGACTTTGTATTGATGAAATTCCATTTATTGTTCAAAGTCGAACAATGGCTGGGCAATTTTCTGCACATATCTGGACATCAATTACTTTTGGGTTTATCATGGCATTTCCATATATAGTTTATGAAGTTTGGAAGTTTTTAAAGCCTGCTTTATATGAAAAGGAAAGGAAAAATGCAAAAAGTTTTATTATCATTACATCTTTATTGTTTTTTACAGGAATTCTTTTTGGTTATTTTGTTATTACTCCACTTTCTATTAATTTTCTTGGCAGTTACCGTGTTGCGGATGAAGTTAAAAATAATTTCGACCTTAGTTCTTATACAGGGTTATTAAAAGCATCATGCTTGTCAGCAGGGTTTATATTTGAATTACCTATTGTTATTTATTTTTTAACTAAAATGGGATTGGTAACACCTGAATTTTTAAAGAAATATAGAAAGTATGCACTTGTTTTGGTATTGATATTAGCGGCGATTATTACTCCACCTGACATTATTAGTCAAGTAATAGTTGCAATACCGATGATAGTACTTTACGAAGTGAGTATAAAAATATCAAGATATATAATCAAAAAAGAGGAAAAGAAAAAGAAGGATAATAATAATGATGTAATAAAAAAGTCAAGGAAACCTATCCAAAATTAAATTATCAAATTACTACTAGTATGATATTAAGAGCTGAAAACTTAACAAAAATTTATGGAAGCAGAAAGGTTGTTAATGATATTTCATTACAAGTTGAACAAGGTCAAATTATTGGTTTATTAGGACCAAATGGAGCTGGTAAAACTACCTCATTTTATATGATCGTTGGGATGATAAAACCTAATAAAGGGAAAATATTTTTGGATGATGAAGAAATTACATCAGATTCTATGTATAAGAGAGCGCAAAAAGGTGTAGGCTATTTGGCTCAAGAAGCATCTGTTTTTAGAAAATTATCTGTTGAAGATAATATTATGTCCATTTTACAATTTACTGAATTAAATAAACAAGAACAAAAAGATAAACTAGAAGCACTTATAGCTGAATTTGGATTAAATCATGTTAGAAAAAATCGTGGTGATCTTTTATCTGGTGGTGAACGTAGAAGAACTGAAATCGCAAGAGCTCTTGCTTCTGATCCTAAATTTATATTATTAGATGAACCATTTGCAGGAGTGGATCCTATTGCTGTTGAAGATATTCAAAGTATAGTAGCTCATTTAAAAGATAGAAATATTGGGATACTTATTACTGATCACGATGTACATGCAACTTTAGCAATTACTGATAAAACTTACTTAATGTTTGAAGGCGGTATTTTAAAAGAAGGTACTCCTAAAGAATTGGCTGATGATGAAATGGTTAGAAAGGTATATTTAGGAGAAAGTTTTGAATTAAAAGAAGTAAGAAAGAAATTAAAAAAGCCTTATTAGCCGGCGGCTAATAAGGCAAACAAACAAATCTGAAAATTTTATTATAAATTTTCGTCAGATACTTTAAATATTACTGGTATGTTCACCAGTTTCTATTCCTATAATTTTTCCCTTTTCGTCAATAAGTAAATAGTGAGACCAATTTTTTTTCTGCACTTTAAACTTATAAACGTTTCCCTTACCACTTTTAGTATACGTAACCTCATTTGAAATATCATATCCTGAATAATCTTTTAACGATTCTTTTACTTCAAGAGGTGTTTTTGTTTTAGTTGTTTTATAAACTTTTTCATTTCTTGTATTATCAGTTTGAGCTTGCATATTTTGCGCACTAAAAACTGTAATACATATAACGGCAATTAAAATATTTAGTTTCTTCATTGTGAAAATATTTATATTATTATTACTTTCCTAAACTTTGTTTTATGATTTATCCGTAAGTTGAAAAACTTAATATAACCATCAATAGGAAATACAGAACTATTCTTGTTTTTTTCATAGCATTTTATTTTTAAATTACCATCGAGTATTTTTTGAAGTTTCAAAATCATACCCCAATGTAATTAAGTGTGTCCCTCCATGATTTAACTCATTTGCCTCATTTATATTGTATTGAAAAGCGTATCCTACATAAAAGTCTTGCTTTTTTAAGCCTAACATTGGCACAATTGCTAATGGTTCAAAGCTTTGATCATTTAAAAATCTTGTGCTAAAACCAGCCCAATAATATCCATCATCGGTCATTTTTTTACCTTTTACATTAATATCGGTAATTGATCTACCGTCGCTTTCAAATAATTTAAAGTAAAGTGATGGTTCAATTTCATATTCACCCTCTTCCAGTTCAAAAACATAACCTGTATAAACATAATAATTACGAAGTTTTTCTGGCTCTGTATTATCAAAAACTTTTACACTTTTGTTTAAAATATTTGAAGCATTTAAACTGATATAAAATTTATCTAGTCTATATAAAAATGCAGCATCAAAATTTGAATTGAACGAAGAAATATCTCCTCCAATATTCGGATCGGTATTCGGATTATAATAATCATCACTAATGGTATTGAAACCAGATACGTCAATTTTAAATTGAGTAAATTTATAGGACATCCCGAACGAGATGTATTGTCCGTTAGCATCATTTATAGTTAAGTGATGTGCAAAAGTTAACTGACCACCAATTTGTGATGTGTTTCCATTTGTATCTCTATATAGAACTCCACCTGCACCTGATTTTTCAAATACATGAGTATCATAAGATAAAGTTTGTGTATTTGGAGCATCTTTTAATCCAACCCATTGAAATACACCACTTAACCTTAATCTATTCATTTTTCCTTCACCTGCAAATGCCGGAGAAATAATAAATGGATTTTCAACCAAGTATTGGGTATAAGGTGCCAATTTAAACTCTTGCGAATAGCTTTTAAATCCAGCCACTATTATTATTGCTAAAACAATTATTTTTTTCATCTCTGTCTTTATTATTATCTAACTAAACTGAAATTTCCTTTATACTCTCTATTATCTGATTGTTCATTAAGTGTAATGAAATACCAGTAATCACCACTTGGTAGAGCTTTTCCTTTATAATTTCCATCCCAAGAATATTGTAATCCTTTATAGCTGGCAATTAACCTTTGATATCTATCAAATATTTTAACAGAAATGTTTGGATAAGGCTGAATATTGATAGGATACCATGTATCGTTTATACCATCTCCTTCAGGAGTGAAAAAATCAGGAATTTCAATATCTAAAAATTCAATAAACATAGTAATCTCTGCAATACACCCTCTTTGATCTTTAACATAGAATGTATAATCTCCATCTCTTTTAATATAAAATACATTGTCTGAACTAAAATCATCAATTGAATTCATACTATATTCATATGCTGGCTCACCACCAGATGCTTGAATTGTATATTCATTGATATAAGTATTTTGAACTTCAAATGAAATTGGAACATACTCAGCTACTGTTACTTCAACAGGTTCATCACTACAACCGTATTCATTATGTTTTACAGTTACTTTATGAGTTCCTTTACTTACATTTTCAAATATTCCTGAAGTATTACTTGTGTTTCCATCCAAAGTAAAAGTCACATCATTTTGATAGATAGGATCTACCTGAGCAATAATCATACTATTTGATCCTTCACATGAAAAATCAGTGTCAGCACTTAATTGAAGATAAACCAATTGATCAATTTCAATAGTATTCATGGTTTCACAAACATTGAATCCATTATCTTTTTTAACCCATAATTCGTATGATCCTAGCGTTAATCCTGTAAAATTTGGATTATTTTGGTAATTCGTACCATCTAAACTATATGTTACTTTATAACCTTGGTCATTTGTTAGGTCAACACTAATTCTTCCATCAGAATCTCCAACACAAATAACATCCTCTTTATTTATTTCATAAACAATTTCTTGATCAAAGCCAACAAAAACACTTGTAGGAGTTATACAACCATTGGCATCTTTTATTAAGATTTCATAAGTTTTTTCAGTTGCTACAGAAAAAGTATCTTCCGTTTGATAAGTATTACCATTATCAATACTAAATTCATAAGGAGGCACACCACCTGAAGCGGAAGCTTGCAAACTACCATTTAAAACAGAACCATTACATGTAGTAGCATTGTACAACTTAATAGAAGTTGCTTCTAACAAGGTTGGTTGAGCAATAGAGAATTTAGTTATATCAAAACAGCCATCAGCATTTATTGATTTTACTTCATAATTACCAATATCTAGATTTGTAAATGTATGTGTATTGGATGAAGTTCCGTTTTTGGATTCAATTAAATTTCCTCCTTTATAAAGTTCATAACTAAAAGAAGCAGACGTTTCATTAACGGTAATATCAACTTTCCCATTAACCGCGTCTTTACACACTACATCACTAGGTGTTACGGTTACATCAAGACCTAAAACAGTTACTGTTCTAATTGTTTCCGTACATCCTGTCCTTCTTTGAGTGGCAGTATAAATTCCAGCACCAGTTACAGTAACTTCTTTTGTATTACTAATAACAGTTCCAGCTTCATCTGTCCAGATATAAGTATCATAACCATCATCTCCTTCAAATGTCAAAGAATTATTACAAAAGAATAATTCACTGTCAAAAGAACATGAACTGGTATCAACAAAAAGATCCATTGAACCAACACTACCTAAGCCGCAGCCGTTGATACCGTTTAAACCAGGTTGTCCGGAAATATTCTGACCTGAAGTCTCACCGTCATAATAAGATGTTATACTATTTTCCAATAAATTAGTACATGCATCTGTATAATCAAAACAATCGTTTGATGCAGTTACTTGATAACGAATATCATGTGCTGTCGATAAAGACTCTCTTTCTACTAAAGAGTTATCAATATTAAAACGTAATTCTCTTGTTGCATTATTATAAGTATAAGTTACACCCGTTGGAAGTATTATACTACTTTCGTCTAAGGTTACGTTGATTGGTAAAACGTTTAATATATATGTGTTTTGTGCATTATCGGTACCAATATTTTGGAAGTTAATATT
>DAOVTF010000262.1 GCA_030633225.1 Flavobacteriaceae bacterium | reverse complement strand
TAAAAGTGACTGATAAAAAATCAAAAATTACATTTAGATAGAACGTTTTATATTTTGGCACAACACAATGAACTTGGTAAAGAAGGAGAGCAAATTGCTGTTGATTTTTTACTTAAAAAAGGGTTTAAAATCAAAGAGTGTAATTGGCGATTTAAAAAGGCAGAAATTGATATTATTGCACAAATTGAAAATATTTTAATTGCTGTTGAAGTTAAGACTCGCTCTACAGATGATTTTGGTGATCCACAAGAATTTATAAAACCTAAGCAAAAGAATTTATTGATAACCGCTATGGATGAATATGTGATTTCTAATGATTTGGATGTTGAAGTTCGATTTGATGTAATTGGGATTATTAAAAATCAAAAAGAAACTAAAATAGAGCACTTAGAAGATGCTTTTTTTCATTTTTAAATCTTTTATATAGGCAAATACGATTAATCGAAAACTGTCAACTACTTCGTCTCAAACATAGTTTTTAACTCTTCAAAATCATTAGGTTTTGCAAGTATATTTTTATTAGCATCTAAAACAAAATAGCTGGGTATTGCTGTAATACCATAATCCTTCACTTTTTGGCTATTCCATTTATCTAGATCTAAAATATTTGTAAATTCATTGTAATTCTCTGTCATTTTTTCCCAGGCTTCTTTTTCATCTTCTAAGCCAATAGAAATTACTTTTATATTTTCTATTTCTTTAATAAAGTTGTGAAATTCAGGAATCTCAACTTGACAATGCGGACAACCAGAACTAAAAAAAACTACAATATAATAGTCCTGCCCAATTAAGCTATATAAATTTTTGGTATGACCATTTGCTTCCCAAGAAAAATCAGTAGCTTTTTTACCAATTGCTGTTTTCATTGCTGCAGTAATTTGAAATTGTAAAGCAGCATCCTGATAGGTGTCGGGTAAATTATTGTAGAAATTATTCATTACAAAATTCACCATTTCATTATTCTCTAGTTCAACATAATTTTGCAAAAGACTTTCTTCAAAATTTTTCAGAATAATTGGGTTATCACCTACTTTATTAACGGCATCAGTTATAGCTTTTTTATGCAAAGTGTTTTTTGATTCTTGATCATTCGCTTGATTTAAATAAAAAACATAATCGGTTAATCTATCATTGATAAATGATGAATTACTAAGAACAGTATCCTGAAAAGCAATAGCATCAAAAAAGTGACTTTTCATAGTATTTAAATAATCTTGTGGGTTTTTGAAAGGTATTGAAGCATTATTTTGTGCACTAGCTTTAATAAAATGATTTGCCAATAATCCTTTTGATTTCTTTTCAAATTGATCTTGATTATTTTGTAATTTGGTTAGTGTTTTTTGATACTTTTTGATAAGAGTTTCATCAGTTTTATCATGGTTAGATCTAAAGAAATCAACTTGAATCGAATCTATTGTTTTTTGGTTTGAAGATATGGTTTTATGGTAATCTTGAAAAATTATATTTTCTTGTGAACTTGTAAATTCTATAGATTCTGATGGGTTATTTGGGTCAAAATTAAAGGTAACTTCTTCATCGTTATAAATAAATTCAACGTATAAATTATTTTCTAATTGATAATAGGCTCTATAGATTCCATTTGATTCTTTTTCTGAAAGCTTTAATTGGAATTTTCCGTTTTCAATATTAGCATTATTTACAAAAACTTTCTTCCCATTTTCTAATTTATATAATAGAATCCATGTATAATTATTAACAGGGTTTATGGTGCCTTTTATATTAAATTGACCATGAATAGAAATAGAGAATAATAATAAAAGTAGCAGAAATTTTTTTAACATAAACAATTTTTTTTCAAATGTACAATTTTAATGATTACTCCAATTTATTATATTTGGGGCTAGAAAATAAAACTATGAATTATAACAACAAGACAATTTGGATAACAGGAGCATCATCAGGGATAGGAAAAGCACTGGCAATAAATTTTTCAAAACAAGATGCTAATTTAATTCTTTCGGCTAGAAATGAATTAAGTTTAAATGAAGTCAAAGCAACATGCAAAGATCCTGAAAAGGTTAAAATTCTTCCATTGGATCTATCTGAACATACCTCATTTGATGAGAAAACAAAGCTGGCTTTAGGATACTTTAATGGATTAGATATGTTAGTGAATAATGGAGGAATCAGTCAACGATCTTATGCCATTGAAACTAAACTTAGTGTTGATAAGAAAATACTTGAAGTCAATTATTTTGGGACTATTGCTTTGACAAAAGCAATTTTACCACATTTTGTAGCTAAAAAAAATGGACAAATTGTTGTGATTAGCAGTGTTATTGGTAAAATAGGAGCACCTTTACGAACCGCTTATGCAGCCTCAAAACATGCTTTACATGGTTTTTTTGATAGTTTAAGAGCAGAAGTTTATAATGATAATATTACCGTTACAATTATTTGCCCTGGTTATGTTAATACTAATGTTTCAAAAAATGCTTTATCGGCAGATGGCACCAAACATAATAAAGATGATAAGGGAAATACCAATGGAATGCTACCGGATGTTTTTGCAAAAAAAGCAATAAAATCAATAGCCAAACAAAAGCAAGAAGTTGTTATAGGTGGGGCTAAAGAAAAAATGGCTGTTTATTTAAAACGATTTTTTCCTTCAATTTTGGCAAATATAATTAGAAAAATAGATGTTACTTAAGTTAATAAAGTAGTATCTTTTAGTTAAATGTTATATCATTATCACTTAAAAGGTTGTCAATATCTTGCTGAGACAAATTAGTTTTTAAACCAAGTAAAACTAAATCTCCATCTGAAGAAATTTCAAGTACAACCTCTTTAATACGATCGTTATTTTCTAATGCAAAAACTTTTATTTTGTCATTATCGTCACTTATTTTAATAAGATTTTCAAATTTTGATCGTTTGATAAATTTATTGAATTTTAATTGTGCTTGCTCAGATTCTTCAGAGAATACTAAAATTCTAACATGTTTAGCTTTTTTAAGCAAGGGCTTTACATCAGCATAATCTTCATCTGATAAAAATGAGGCAATCAAAGAGCTATTTAATCCTAAAGAAAATTCAGAATCTTTTTGATTACTTTGATAAAAATCATTAAAAGAAGTTCGGGTTGCACAAGAACTTAAAATAACAATTGCTAGAAGTAAGAATAATTTTTTCATAATTTATATTTTATATACGACGATATACTTATAAAAATGTAACAGACACTGTTAAATTAAATTATCTTGAAATTTACTTTTACAACATTTCGTTGGCTAAATTCGCCAATTCAGACCGCTCGCCTTTTTCTAATTTAATATGGGAGAATAAAGAATTTCCTTTCAATCTATCAATCAAATAAGTTAAACCATTACTATGCTCATCCATATAAGGAGT
>DAOVTF010000178.1 GCA_030633225.1 Flavobacteriaceae bacterium | reverse complement strand
TATTTGGCTCCACATAAACCACATCATTTTGGGATAAATAATAAACAGGTGATTCAAACAATTCTTGTGATTTTAAATTAACACGAGTGTATGTTTTTTTTCCATCATAATCTTGTATTACCAATACATTTTCTCTTTCTCCATAAATAGTTAAATCTCCTGCCATAGCCAATGCTTCAAGCAATGTGATCCGTTCATTGGAAGTAGTGTAAGAACCTGGTCTATTTACCTCTCCTAATACTGTTATTTTATAATTTACAGTTTCAATATCTACTATTGGATCTTTAATATAATCTGTCAATTTTTCTTGCATAGCTTTTGTAGCTTGTTCTCTATTTAATCCTGCAAGCTTTATTTTTCCTAATACAGGAAAAATAATATTTCCATCAGAATCAATTCTGTATGTCAGCAATCTTTCTCTTCCTCTTGCATCAACCATATCCTGTGAAACACTAACGGTAATTTTATTAAAAGGTCTTGCTGCTTCAGGATCTAAAGCATTTACAACAATAACTAATTCATCATCAATATGGTATGTTGGTGAATAGCTGTCAATTCCAACAATATTATCCTTTGAGTCGATACCATTAAAATAAACTACCTCTTCTTTTGTAGCACAAGAAGTTATTAAGATTGCTGCAAGAATGATTATACTAATTTTTTTCATAACGAGGGGTTTTAAAAAACGAATATACATATTAAATTTAAAATAAATTATTATACTTTTTTAATTTGTTCTTTTTCCTATTTGATAGTATTCAAAACCTTTTTTGTCTAAATCCAAATTACTATATTGATTTCTTCCATCAAATATTATCGGATTCGTCATTTGAGATTTTAATTCTTCAAAATCTGGTGATCGAAACTCTTTCCATTCTGTCAATAAAATCATTGCATCAGCATTGTTCAATGTTTCATATTTAGAATTAAAATAAGTAATACCATTAACGTCTTTTAAATAAAAAGATTGTGCTTCTTCCATTGCTTTTGGATCATAAGCATTTATTTTTGCTCCTCTTTTTACTAAATCCTTTATAATATAAATTGCAGGCGCTTCACGCATATCATCCGTTCCTGGTTTAAAAGCTAATCCCCATAAAGCAAAAGTTTTTCCATTTAAATCATTACCAAATCTATTAACAACCTTATCTGCAATAACCATTTTTTGTCGGTCATTCACCTCTTCTACTGAAGCAATTAAATTGGCCTTATAACCTTTTTCTTCAGCTATTTTTTTCAATGCTTTTACATCTTTAGGAAAACAAGAGCCACCATAACCACTTCCCGGATAAATAAAACTATATCCAATTCTTGAATCTGAACCAATTCCAATTCTAACCTGATTCACATCAGCTCCAACCAATTCACAAATGTTTGCTACTTCATTCATAAATGATATTTTTGTAGCTAACATAGCATTTGCAACATATTTTGTCATTTCAGCAGAACGAATATCCATCGTTATCAACCTGTCATGGTTATGTGTAAAAGGTGCGTATAAATCCTTCATTTTATTAAAAGCTACTTCATTATCGGCTCCAATTACAATTCTATCTGGTTTCATAAAATCATCTATTGCTGCTCCTTCTTTTAAAAATTCTGGATTTGAAACAACATGGAATTCAATTTTAACACCTCTTTTATCCAACTCCTCTTGAATAACTGATTTTACTTTATCGCCTGTTCCAACCGGTACTGTAGATTTATCAACAACAATCAAAGGGTTTTGCATTTCTTGTCCTATTTGCTTTGCAACTCCCAAAACAAATTGCAAATCAGCCGAACCATCATCACCCATTGGAGTTCCCACTGCAATAAAAACAATCGATGCTTTTGTTAGACCATCATTTAGTTTAGTACTAAAATGTAAACTGTTTTTATCTACATTTTTTAAAACCATTCTCTCTAGTCCTGGTTCAAAAATTGGAATTATTCCATTCTTTAAATTCTCAATTTTCTTTTCATCTATATCAATACAAGTAACATTATTTCCCATTGCAGAAAAACATGTTCCTGTTACAAGTCCAACATATCCGGTTCCAATTACTGTTAAATTCATTTTATAATTTTATTTTTTCTGAATTACTTTTTATTTTTCTTAAAAAACTTAAAGGAATATTTACATTAAAACAACTTCCTAAAGAATCAATTTCAACTACAACTCTGTGATTACTACCTTCTTTTAAACATGTGGCTATTAACCCCATAAAAGGACCATTAATTACTTCAATTGCATCTCCCTTAGTAACTTTTACACAACTTGAAATATCTTGACTTTCACTATTGTCACTTAATATTCTTAAATTTTCGATTTCAATTTCTCTAACTTTTGCTGGTTTTCCTAAATGCTTCAGAACATTTACTGTACCAGGGATAGGAAGTGTTTTATATAAATTCTTCTCTTCCATATTGACAAAAATATAGGAAGGAATTAATGGTAACTGAACTGTTTTTTTTCTATCACTCCATTGTCTTACTGTTTTTATCAATGGTAAAAAAGCTTCAATTTCATTGTCTAGCATTCTTTGGTGTACTTTTTTTTCAGCTCTTGGCTTTGTAAAAATTGCATACCAATTTTTTGTTTTCTCAGGTTCACTCAAATTCATAATGGGTTTTTAATAATTTAAAATCAAACATGTAATTAGAGTATTTTGGTTAGATTAGCAAATATAAATATTTAATGTTTTTACAATACTATTTTACCTAAATATTTCAACCCATTAAAGTTTATAAATTGCAACGAATAATTATTTCTGTAACCAACGATCTGGCAACAGATCAAAGAGTAAAAAAAGCCAGTAATACTATACAAGATATGGGGTTTGAAGTATTACTCATAGGTAGAAAATTACCTAATAGTTTACCTGTTTCCAGGAATTATAAAACGATTAGAATGAAACTTTTATTTAAAAAAGGTTTTCTTTTTTATACGGAATATAATTTACGTTTGTTTTTTAAACTTTTATCTCTTAAAAAAGATGTTTTATTAGCCAATGATCTTGATACTTTATTGCCTAATTTTCTTATCAGTAAGATTTATTCAAAAAAATTAGTTTATGATAGTCATGAACTTTTCACTGAAGTCCCTGAACTAGTTTCACGACCAAAAATCAGAAATGTATGGCTAAAAATTGAAGAATTTATTTTTCCAAAACTTAAAAATGTTTATACAGTTAATCATAAAATTGCCAGTTTTTATAGTAAAAAATATAATATCCCTGTTAATGTAATTAGAAATATTTCTCCAAAAATAAAAAATTCTAAAGTTGATTCTGAGTTGTCAAAAAAATTGAAAGGAAATAAAAAAATGCTGATTTTACAAGGAACAGGAATCAATATAGATCGCGGTGCTGAAGAGTCTGTTTTAATGATGAAATATCTTGAAAATACGGTTCTATATATTATTGGTAGTGGCGATGTTTTTGATAAATTAAAAAATATAATAAACACTAACAATCTAGAAAACAAAATCATTATTAAAAATAAATTACCATATAATGAGTTGCTAGAATATACTAAAGTAGCAGATCTGGGGCTCTCTTTAGATAAAGGAACAAATCTTAATTATGAATATAGTTTGCCAAATAAAGTGTTCGATTATATTCAATGTCAAACGCCAATATTTGCATCAAATAGAAAAGTAATTACGAATATTATTAAAAATAATAATATTGGATTTGTTACCAAAACTCACAACCCTAAGGAGCTAGCAAATGAAATAAACAGTATTTTAGAAGATGAAATTACTATTAATGAGTGGAAAAGTAATTTAAAAATGGCTGCAATGAAATATACTTGGGAAAATGAGTCAAAAAACCTACAAAAAATATTTTCTAATCTGAAGTAATTGAGCAGAGATAACCCATTTTATACAAATCAAGAACTAAAAGTGATGGGTTTGCTGAAGTCAGGTTTTCTTCCATTTTTTTTACACTTTTATCATAAATAAATGTTGTTAAGTTAATTAATTTCAATGATTTAATTTTCGAGAAATGATCTAAAAGTTTGTTGTCTTTTTTTGTTATTTTTCCTTGTTTTTGAAGTTTAAAGAGATTCTCTACAGCATTTCTTGTTTTTTGTAAAAATACTTTATTATCATCTATTCCTAAATGATAAACCGGATTATCAATTTGATTAATAACCTTATTATTTCGGACTAATTCAAGAGCAAGCAGGGTATCTTCATGTCCATATTTGGTCAGATTCTCATCAAATTTAAAATGGATGAAGATCTTTTTATTGATTAAAAAATTTGCAGAAGAAAAATATTTATTCGGTTTTAAGCTTCTCTTTTCTATTGATATTTCTTCTCTGCTTTTTCCATAAATCCATCGCAATAATTTATTCTTTTCAGGTTTTAAATCGTCATATTTTAAACCTCCGTAATAAACATTTTGATTTTTATAAATTGATGCTAAGTAATTTTTAATAAAAATATTATCTACTGGTAATACATCTGCATCTAAAAAAAGTAACCAATCATATTTTGATTTTTCCGCTAATAAATTTCTGATTTTACTTCTGCCTACATCATTTTTTAAAGAAGTAAAATAGCAATGATTCATTCTATTTAACTCTTCATTTTCATTATTTAAAATTGAATTTGAACCATTATCAATACATATAATTTCAAATAAAACATTTTCCTCTTCTATTTGCTTATAGAGTGATTTTACAAGTGGAATAACATTATAATTATATGTTGGAATTAAAATAGAAAGCATTAAACAACCTCAAAAACTTTATTCCCTTCACATTTAATAGTTTTATGAGGGAATTTTAAGATCAATGCATAGTCGTGTGTTGCCATTAAAATTGTTATCCCTGTTTTATTGATATCTTCTAAAACATTCATAATTTCTATTGATGTTTTAGGATCTAAATTTCCAGTAGGTTCATCTGCTAATATCATCTCAGGATTATTTAATAATGCTCTGGCAATGGCTATACGTTG
>DAOVTF010000283.1 GCA_030633225.1 Flavobacteriaceae bacterium | reverse complement strand
CGGACCGTCAAGCCAAATAGTTTCAGCACCTTTAATAATGTACCTACCTATCAAATCAGTAGAAGAAGTTTCTTCATGGCATGAAATTGTAATTAATTTTTTATCTAATTGATGAGCCATAAACTCTATAAAACGTGATTTTCCTGTTCCGGTAGGGCCTTTTAATAAAAAAGGTATTTTGTTTTTATACGACTGTTCAAAAACTTCAATCTCTTTTCCGGTTTCTTTATAATAGGGTGTTTTGATATTCATTATTTTAATTTAAATAAAAATCCGGTGTAAATTTAGCATAATTTTTTACAGTAAATATACACCGGAAACAATAACTAACTAAATCTATTTTGTGAAACTATGTTTAAAGAAATTAGGTTTAAAGGTCACCATTACCCAAGCCCAATTATTAGTTCCATTAGCATCACCTCCTTTTAATAACTCCATGGTATCATTAGCAAACATATGTGAATACCCAACATTAAACATTACACTTTTATATGCTTTATATCCTAGAGCCAAATCAATTTCAGTACCCAGATAATCATCAGCATTTTTTCTATTTATTTTATCATAAACATTTCCTTGAGCAGAAAAGAAATGAGGAATCAAAACAGCTGAAAATTTATCTTTTTTATAGATCAAAGGAATATTGATATCGGTTAAACCAACACTTGTCATATGGCTACCTACATAAAAATAATCCATCCATCCGTTAAATTTATGGTTGGTTCCATAAAAAGGTTTAAAAGCATTGTCTTCAGAACTGCTGCTATCTTGGTCATTACCAGATAATACCTCAATTCCCGCTCCTGCAGTAAATTGATCTGTAATTTTGAACTTAGCGTTTACCGTAAAATAATAAGCAGAAAGATCTACCTTATCATCTCCACCTGGAGTATCTCCTGTTTGAAAATAGGTAGCTGCATCCGCATTGAATCTGTCTTTTTTATAAGTAAGTCTTCCACCTAAAGTTTGACTATAAGCAATTTTTCTATCTCCATCAGAATATTTATGATATTCCATTCCGTTATTTAAGAATAAAGTACTTAAACCAAAAGTATCACTAAAATTAGTATGCCACCATGCATATTGAAAACTCTTATATTGATTGATTGTATAATCGATTTCGAATAACGTTTCACTTTCTGCATTCAAAGCAAACCCAAGATGTAGTTTTCCTTTTTCACCTGTTTTAAACTTTAAAAGAAAGGCATCATGACTTCTTGCTTGTTGTGCCCAACCAACAGAACCAAACATTCTTTGGTCGTCATAAACAATTTCTTGCCGCCCTAGTTTCATAGAAAACTTTTCATTAAAAAAATATTCTGCCCAAGCTTGATGAAAAGCAACACCATATTTGTCATTTTTAGCCAGTGTACTCACATCACCCCAAACTCTAACATTTTGAATTGCAAAATAGACTTTAAATTTTTCACTGTTATAGTCTACATTTAACCTTGTTCTTTGTGAAATAAAATTGGCAGCATCAGTATCTGGTTCCGCTAATTTTTTAAACCCATGCCTGTACTCATATCTTGGCCTTAATTCTCCTGAAAACCCAATTTCCTGCGCTTTAATTGAAGTTGCAAAGATGACGACAATCGAAGTTAAAATAATAAAATTTTTCATTGTAATTATGTTTAAATGTTACATTTTTATAAGTTTAAAACCGCTTTAATAAAGTAAGAAGTACCATACAAAAATGATCTTGAGTTTTGTACTTCATTGGTTGAACTAACTATATCTAAACTTGTTTCATTTAAAATATTTTTAACCCCAGCAGTAAGATTTAGTTTATTCTTAAAAAATGATTTATATACATTAAAATCTAATAAACTATAGTGATCTATTTCAGTTTTAATTAAATCTCCAGTGCTTTTCTCAACAAAGTATCCCATATCTTTTCCTGAATGTTTAAAGAAAAGATTAAATGAGGTTGCTATTTTTTTAAATGTATATTTTGCTGATGCATTTATTCTATTTGTTACGATAAAGTCATCAGTGTCAAATTCTTGTGTAAAGCTATTGTATTTTGATAGAATAGAAACTCCGCCAACTAATTGTAGATTTTCCATAGGATTATAACTTAATTTTAAGTTACCACCCCTTGTTTTATTGATGTCTATATTGATATAGTGACGTGTAAAATTATCGATGGGACTTAAAGCGATTAGATTATCAATATCATTATAAAATAAAGAAGGTTCAATGGATAGTTTTTGATTATCAAAATTTAATGTGTGTTTTGATGCAATAGTAATATTATGAGAATTTTCAGCTTCTAAATTTTCGTTTCCTAAGATTAAAAAAGGACCAGCGGCAAAATCTAGATACAATTGATTTAGTGAAGGAGCTCTATACCCTTTGGCATATGAAGCCAGAAGTTGATTGTTTTCATTGATTTGATATTTCAAATTAATTGCAGGAGAAATTACTGAACCATAAACATTATTATAAGTGAATCTAGTACCGGGTTGTACCTTAAGGTTCTCAAAAAATGTAAAATTAATACTTGCAAATAAGGCGTAACTGTTCATTTTTTGATTCTTATCTTTAATTCGTGCACCTTTTATGTTTTCTATATTGGTATCAAAACCAAAACTGTAATTAATAAGATTCTCGTTATTTACATGACTAAATTGACCTTTTAAAAAGAGTGTTTCATTTTTGGTTGTATCTGTTTGCTTTTCAAATAGTTCCTGTGTATCATTATTAATATCAGTTAAATAAGTTTTTTTGATTCTTTTGTAATTTGAAAATGAAGCAATTCCTTCAAGAAAGTCAAATTCTGAAATTTGTGAATTATATCTAAGTACATTTTCAAATCTACGGGTGTCTGAAATAAAATCTAAAGCATTATTAAGTGGAGTAACTTCTCCTAAATTAATAAGCTCTTCGGTAAAATATCGGGCAGAGTATTTTAAATCACTTTTATTGAAGCGATGTTGAAAACTGAAATTACCAAAATATTGCTCTCGACTTCCCCAATCAGTTTTACGAGAATTATTTTTATCAGTTTG
>DAOVTF010000272.1 GCA_030633225.1 Flavobacteriaceae bacterium | reverse complement strand
TAGCATTTATGTAAAAAGATTCGCTAACTGTATTGGGTACCAAAATAATTTTATCGTTATCAATATTTGTTCTTGAAACAACCTCATCGATAAATTCATTTGAAACTGTAATCACCTTATCTGCAGTAGCAATAAATTCTTCTTCTTTTTCTTTCCACTTTTGTGGAGATATCAATTGTTTTCCAGGGAACTTTTGTAAATGAGGATATAGTTTCATTACCTCGGGTAAGTTATCGTGCAAATCTAATACTGTTGGCAATTCATATTTTTTATTTGCTTTAAAAACCGCTTCTGCAATTCGAATATCGTGAATATGAATAGCTTCAATTTTATTTTCAGATATAAAATCAGAAATCTTTTTAGACAACAAATCAGTATAAAACGGAAAAGTATAGGCTAAGGCAGATAGTTTATATTCAAGTTTATTAGAATTATATCTTTTTACTATTATTTTATTAATCTCTTCTGTATCAAGTTCATTATCATATTTTAAACAAAATAAAAAAACTTGATGACCTGCTTTAATTAATGCAATAGCTTCATTTTCCACCCTTGGGTCAGGTGGAAAAGTTTTATCTAAGATCATTCCTATTCGCATAAACCTATTTTCTTTCTGCGTAAACTGCGTAGTAACGAGGTGTATATTTTCTTAAAATCGGTCGGAAACCAACTTTATTAATTGGGCTAGTCCATTTTTCAGTTTCTTTGATATTCCAACCCGATTTTTCTAACAACCAATCAAATTGCCAATCTTCAAACTCGTGAAAATGCCTATCCCATTTATCTGTATTGCTTTTATAGGCATTTGCAAACCATAACTTTAACGGAACTGTAACAATTAATTTTTTTGCCTTAATCGCATTTAACACATTAAAGGGGGCTACTAAATGTTCACAAATTTCAAATGCTGTAACTGCGTCAACTTCAAAACTAGTAACAGTATTATAATCAATATCAAGATCTTCACCGCTAGTATTTAAAACAGTATATCCATAAGTTTCTAAAATCTCACTTAAATCATTTCTCACTCCCAAATCTAATATGGTAGCAGGTGCCGGAAGTACTTTTTGTAAGAAATCTATTGTGTGGATATATCTTTTATGATGATGCTTAGTCATTTTTCTTTTTATCTTTAAAAAACCACCCTATAGGAATTAAAACCAACAATGCATATGATATTAATGTTATGGTATTACCTGTTTTTATTACTTGAGGTTCAAATTTAAATTCAATTTTATGCTTCCCTTTTGGAATAATCATTGAACGTAATACATAATTAGCTCTAAAATGAGGAGTTAAATTTCCATCGACATAAGCATTCCAACCATTTTTATAATATATCTCGGAAAATACTGCCAATTGGTCTTCAACAACGTTACTTTCATAAATCAATTCATTGGCTTTATAACTTATTAATTCAATACTATCAAACGGATCTAACGAAAATTCAAAATCATCTAATTCATTTGTAAATTCTTTATTTACAACAACGGTATTTTTTGTATTTAAACTATCTAAAGCTATTATTTCTTCATCAGCATTATTTACATATATAATATTACCAACAAACCAAGTATTGCCATTGGCTTCATTGTTCAATTGTACATTTGCTCTATTGTTATCATCGGGAAAAATAATATACTTTGTATTTAACATATTCAATACATCAATATTATTCTTTGCAATTTGAAAATCGTACAATTCCTGATAACGACGTGGTTTTGCTGCATGATAACCGCCAATTGAATTATGGTAAAACGAAGTACTACCATCATTCATCGGATTGACCATAAAGTTCATTACTCTATAATGACCTTTGTCTTTATTAATCTCCATATCAATTTCAGTCATTGGATATGGATTTTCTAATTTTTTAGCAGTGATAAAATCATTATCATTAACATAACGTTTTGCAATACCTACCATATCAAAAAGGATCAAAACAAAGAATACACCTAAAACAATATTTTTATTAATTTTCTCTTTTACAAAAAACCAAAGAACTAAAGAAATTCCTAAAACCAAAACCAATGTTCTTAAGCTATCTTGAAAAAAGATTTCTTTTCTATCGGCTATTAAAGCTTCTGTAAATCCAGGTGCCATGTTTTCGTATCTTGCATCCCCTAAACCTTCAAAAGAGAATAGACTCGTTCCGGATACGGTAAAAATCAAAGCCAAACCACCAACAATAATTAAACTTCTTTTAAGAGCATCTATTTTTTCCTTTGCGGAAATATCTTTATTAAATATTTCTTTTAACGCTAATATTCCCAATAAAGGTATAGCCAATTCGGCAATTACCTGAATGGAAGATACTGCTCTAAACTTATTGTATAATGGGATATAGTCAATAAATAAGTTGGTCAAAAAATCTAAATTATTACCCCAGCTTAATAAAATGGAAAAAATAGTAGCAGCAATCAACCATTTTTTTAAATTTCCTTTGACTAGAAATATTCCTAAAACAAACAAAAATATGATAACCGCACCAATATATGCCGGTGCCGCAACAATAGGTTGTTTACCCCAATACATAGGTGCATTCTCTGCAAAACTCAAGGCTTGTTTTCTTCCTCCTACTTTTTTTACAAACTCATAAATATTTGAATTTTTACCCAAATTCTCATAATTACCACCTCCCAAAAATCTTGGAATAAACAAGTCAAATGTTTCTAGTTTTCCATAACTATATTGAGTAATATATTCTTTGGTCAAGCCTGAAGTCTTCTCTTTTTCAGTTCCATCTGGATTAATGGTCAATTCACTTTTACTTCGAGTACTTTCATTGGCATACTCTTTAGTTGCCATTAAACTAGTAGAATTAACTCCAACAGCTAATAAAACTGCCACAAATAATAATCCAATTTTTTTGAAATAAGCATTCAATTCATTTTTCCTAAAAGAATCTATTAAATAAACAATTCCAAAGATCAAAATCATAAACAACAAATAATATGTCATTTGTGGATGACTGGCATTAACCTCTAATGCCATTGCCAAAGATGTTAATACAAAACCTTTTAAAAATTTGTTTTGAAACATCAATAAAATTCCTGCCAAAACCATTGGCATATAAGCTATTGCATGAGCCTTTGCATTATGACCAACTCCCAATATAATTATTAAATAAGTTGAAAAGCCAAATG
>DAOVTF010000214.1 GCA_030633225.1 Flavobacteriaceae bacterium | reverse complement strand
TGAAGAAGGAGTAATAATTTATTTAACAGGGTCAAAAGATAGTATTTATTCTTTTTATATTACTTTAATAAAATACCCTCCACAAGTCTCAAAAATTAATGAACATTCAATAGAAGAAATTGATTTAATTCTGTTTGATGATTTTCAAATAATTCCTTCACAAACAACAAGTAAACTCAATTTACAACTGACTCCAGATTTTGCAATTTGTGATGATTGTAAAAATGAAATATCTGATCCAAATAACAGACGATATAACTACCCTTTTACAACCTGTGTGAATTGCGGACCACGATGGGCAATAACTAATACTTTTCCTTTTGAACGAGATCATACCAATATTGCCGAATTTGAAATGTGTGAAACTTGTAAGGCAGAATATACAAATCCTTCGGACAGACGGTTTCATTCACAAACCAATTCTTGTTCTGTTTGTGGAATTTCAATTTCACTGTCTGATTCTAGAGGAAAAACTTTAAGTATTCTCCAAAAGGACATATTTAGAAAAACAGCCTCACTAATTAAAAAAGGTAAAATCATTGCCATTAAAAATACAAGTGGTTATTTACTGTGTTGTGATGCAAGTAATAAACAGGTAATTCAAAGATTAAGAACTAAAAAAAATAGGCCTAATAAACCATTTGCAATTTTATATCCATCTTTAGAAATTTTAAAACAGCAACTTGATGTTAATGATAAACAAAAAACGGCGCTAACTTCTGCCAAAAGACCTATAGTTATTATATCTAAAGCAAATTTTAATGGCCCTTTAGCTTTAGCAGAATTGGCTCCAAATTTAAGTCAACTTGGAGTAATGTTGCCGTATTCCGGAATTTTGCAATTATTGGCAAACGAATTAAATCAACCAATTGTTGCTACAAGTGGTAATTTACATGGATCACCAATTATTAGTGATAATGAAGTATCTGCAGAAGTTTTGAAAAACATAGCAGATTATTTTTTGCATCACAATTTGAAAATAACAAATCCTCAAGATGATTCTGTAGTAAAATTTAGTTTCAAATATAAACATGAAGTTTTATTTAGAAGGTCAAGAGGATATGCACCAAACTATTTTAGTACTGCACTTAAAACAAACAAGAAAATTATGGCTTTAGGAGGCCATTTAAAAAGTACGATTGCTTTTTTACCAAATGATTATTTGTATATAAGTCAGTATTTAGGGAATTTAGATCATTATGATGTTTATGAACGGTTTACCAATACAACTTTAAAATTTATAAAACTCTTTGAACAACAACCTGATGTTTTATTGATCGATAAACATCCTGCTTATCAAAGCTCTCAGTTTGGTAATGAGTTGTCGAAAAAATGGGAAAAAGATATTTTTGAAATTCAGCATCACAAAGCTCATTTTGCTTCGGTTTTAGGTGAGCATGATTTATTTAATAGTAAGGATGATATTTTAGGAGTTATTTGGGACGGAACTGGTTATGGTGATGATAAGCAAATTTGGGGAGGAGAATTTTTTACTTATCAATCAAATACCATAGATAGATTAACACATTTTGAATATTTTGATTGGTTGGCTGCTGATAAAATGTCTAGTGAACCTCGACTTTCTTTGTTTTCTTTAGCCGATTCTAATTTAATAAAATCAATTTCCGATAAATTTTCTAATGATGAAATTATGATTTATCAATCTTTAATAGAAAGAAACAAATTAAAAACATCTTCTGTTGGAAGGCTTTTTGATGCGGTTGCTTCCTTATTGAATATTTGTGATTTTAACACTTACGAAGGAGAAGCTGCTATATTACTTGAAAACTCTGTAACTAAGTATAATTTAAAAAACTGTAAATCTTATTGTACGGTTTTAGATGATAATTTAATTCCAACAAAATTATTGATAAAGAATCTTTGTACGGACTTTAAAAATGGAACAGATAAAGAAACTATTATAATCAATTTTTTATACACTATAACCAATATTGTTTTTCAAATTGCTAAGAATAATAACATAAAAAAAATAGCCTTTAGCGGAGGGGTTTTTCAAAATACAATTTTGATTGATATGCTAAAAGAATTAGGTCAAAAAGAGTATGAATTATTTTTTAACCGTAACTTAGCTCCTAATGATGAGAACATATCTTTTGGGCAAATTATGTACTATTTAAATTGCATGAAAGACCAAAATTTAGAATGAAATATTTAAGTGAATATAGAAATTTGGAAGCTACTAAAATAGCTTTAAAACAAATTGAAGATATCATAACAAAACCATGGAATATTATGGAGATCTGTGGAGGTCAAACTCATGGTTTGGTTAAAAATGGTATTTTAGATCTGCTTCCTGATAATGTTAGAATGATTCATGGTCCGGGTTGTCCTGTTTGTGTAACACCTTTAAATTTAATTGATAAAGCTATTGAATTATTAGAAAATGGTGTTATAGTTTGTTCATTTGGTGATATGATTCGAGTACCAGGAAGTAAACAAAGTTTGTTAGAAGTCAAAGCTAAAGGAGGTGATTTAAGGATTTTATATTCTCCCCTGGAAGCAGTGAATATTGCTAAAGAAAATCCAGATAAAGAAGTTGTTTTTTTTGCAGTTGGTTTTGAAACAACGGCTCCTGCCAATGCTTTATCGGTTTTACATGCACAAAAAGAAGGTGTAAAGAATTACTCTATTTTAGTTTCTCATGTTTTGGTGCCACCAGCAATGGAAGCAATTTTAGATGATGAGTTTGCTAGTATTGATGCTTTTTTAGGAGCGGGTCATGTTTGTGCTATAATGGGGTATAAAGATTATTATCCGTTGGTTGAAAAGTATAAAGTGCCAATTATAATTACTGGATTTGAACCATTGGATTTGGTTCAAGGAATTTATATGGCGGTTAAACAATTAGAAGAAGGAAGACATGAGGTAGAAAATCAATATTCGAGAGTAGTAAAAGAAGAAGGGAATAAAGCTGCTATAGAAGTTATAAATAAAGTATTTGAAGTTGGTGACAGAGAGTGGAGAGGAATAGGAAAAATTCCAAATAGTGGTTATAAACTAACTAAAGAATTTAAAGATTTTGATGCCGAATTAAAATTTGGAATTCAGAATATTAAAGTACCAGAAAACCCTTTATGTATTGCTGGTGAGATATTAAAAGGTATAAAAAAACCGAATCAATGCAGTCAATTTGGAAAAACTTGCACACCTGTTAACCCTCTTGGAGCACCTATGGTTTCCTCTGAAGGGGCATGTGCAGCGTATTTTCATTTTGCAGATAATCTTATTACATAAATAATAAATGGATACAAAAAATTTAGGTTTTGATACAATTAACTTAGGTCACGGAAGCGGTGGAATTATGACAAGAGATCTATTAGATAAGGTTATTTTTAAAACATTTGACAATCCTTATCTCAACCAAAAACATGATGGTTCTATCGTTAAATTTGAAGGTGAAATAGCTATTTCTACAGATAGCTTTGTTATTTCACCTATATTCTTTAAAGGAGGAAATATTGGTGAGTTGGCAGTAAACGGAACTGTTAACGATGTTGCCATGTGTGGTGCAATTCCTAAATATTTATCTCTTGCTTTTATAGTTGAAGAAGGATTGAAAATTGAGGATTTTATAAAAATTGTGAACTCAGTAAAAGCTGCTGCAGATAAAAGTGGAGTACAAATTATTACTGGTGATACTAAGGTAGTTGAGAGAGGAAAAGGAGATAAAATATTTATTAATACAACAGGTTTTGGAGAAGTTCACCCCAAAGCAAATATCACAACGGATAATGTAAAAATTGGAGATAAAATTCTTGTTAACGGATTTATTGCCCAGCATGGTATGGCAATTATGTCGCAACGAGAAGGATTAGAATTTGAATCGACTATTAAGAGTGATACTACCAATGTAAATTATTTGGTTAAGAATTTATTAGATCAATTTGGTGATAAAATTCATTTGTTTAGAGATCCAACAAGAGGTGGTTTGGCTAGTGTATTATCAGAAATAGCTATGGATATTAATTTGGGAATATCGATTCATGAAAATAAAATTCCACTTGAAAAGCAAGTCGCTGCAGCCTGTGAAATTTTAGGTCTTGATCCACTTTATGTAGCAAATGAAGGTGTTTTTTTATGTATAGTTGATGCAGCTGTTGCAGATGAGGTTTTAGAAATGATGCAAAATGATAAAAAAGGTATAAATTCAATTTGTGTTGGTGAAATCACTTCAGAGCACCCCAAAAAAGTTGTAATGCATAGTATGGTTGGAGGAAAACGAATTGTTAGTCCGTTAATAGGAGAACAATTACCAAGAATTTGCTAGAATTTC
>DAOVTF010000163.1 GCA_030633225.1 Flavobacteriaceae bacterium | reverse complement strand
ATTTATTTTTTTAGAGGATTTGTTATTATTGATATTGAGAATAATATTTTAATATTTCATTTAGACTCTCAATTCTTTGTTCATCTTTTTCTATAAAAAGTTCATGTTTAGCATTTTCAACAATATAAGCTTTACATTCTTTATTTAAATCTTGAGCCTTTTTAATAAATTTTTTATGAGCATAAACATCTACAATTTTATCATTTTGTGCTGAAAGCAGAATAAAAGGTGTTTTGATGTTTTCAATATTATTAAAAATATGTTCAAATTGCTTACATGATTTGTGCACCCATTGGTATGTTGCTCCGCCTAATTTTGCTTTTGGCACTTTATTAAAAGCTTCAATCATTCGATTATATCTTATTTCTGAACCTGTTAGATGATTTTTATCAAAAGATATTTTATCATCGTTATATTTTGTTTCACCCAAAGCATATTTTGGTTCTTTTCTTATTAGTAATTTAACAGCAGCACAAGTTGGCGGTTTAAGACCTAACATCGGGGATGAAAAAGCAGCAGCATTAAAATCATTTGGATATTGCTCTAAGTAGGTCATACCAATGGCACCACCCATTGAATGAGTTAAAAGAAATATCTTTTTAGTTTTATTCTTTACCAGATAATTATCATAAAAATATTTCATATCATCAATATAAAACTGGAAATCATCGATAAAACCCATTTCGGGATCCTCGGTCATTCTACCTGAAAGTCCTTGTCCGCGATGATCGTGGATATAAATTGAATAACCATTATTATAAAGATCAAAAATCAATTCTTTATATTTAATTGCAGCTTCAGTTCTTCCTGAGGAAATTAGTATTGCTGCCTTTTCTATACCTGTTTGCTTAAAAATTTTATAGTAAATACTTATACCAGCTTTTCCAGTAAAACTTCCTTCTTTTCCACTTTTATAAAAGCTTTCTATTTTTTGTTTATAATTTTCATCTTGTAACTGTTCTATAGTCGAAACACTATATTTATTATTCTCTTTTTGTAAAGGCTCAAAATTTGCTTTACAGGATATTAACAGGACGAAAAAACCTAATAAAATGGTTTTGGTTATATGTGTCATAGGTTTAATTTTTTTAAATTTTGTTTTATAAATAAAAACCTAACCAACAACAAAACAAATCCTAAAACTAATAAAATTAATAAGTGAATAAAACCACTTTTGATATTGCTTAGTTCTGCACCTTCAACAGAAAGCATACTAAAAATTTTAAAATAGGGTGTTGATGGAAGTATGTTTGCAAAATATTGTAACAATTTAGGCATAACTTCAATAGGCCAAGAATATCCTGAAACTAAAAATAAAGGGTAAGTTGAAAACGCTAATACTTCAGTCCAACCAATGGTGGTTTTAAAAAAGGATGCCAGAAGTATTGTGTATAAAATTACAATACTAACAAAAAGACTACTTAAAACTAAATGTAAAATTATAGATCCTTTAAAATCAAGATGATAATAAGGGAAAATCAACTTATAGAAAATAAAAAAGTAAGCTATATATAAAACGATATAATAAAAACTCTTTGCTGAAATAACCTTCATAAAATCATAAAAAGAAGTGTTTTTTAAATTAGAAAGTAAACCATGATTAAATTCGTGAACTACACTTTGTCCAAAACCAATAATTAAGGTTTGTTGTAAAATTAAAATCAGTAAAATGGGTAGTAAATAATCACCATAATTATTGGTAGCATTATAAACGGATTTAATTACTGGTAAAATGGGTTGTGCTTGTTGTTTTGCCAATTCTATAGGTACTTTGTTGCTGATAAAATATTGCATTCTAACTCCCCCGGAAATGGTTAGCATTACTTGTTGCACACCCTTGTTTATTTCATTTGATGTAAGGAATTTGGTGTTATTTAGAATCAGTTCCACATGAGTCCCATCTAAGTTCATTGTTTCTTTTTGAAAATTATTTGGGATTATTAATATTCCTTGAACTTCCAAATTATTAAAAGAAAACATTGCACCTTCCAATGAAGAATAATGACCAAATACTTTAACTTTTTCATTTGAATCAACCAGATTGGAAACTTTTCTGGATAAATTAGAGTGATCATAATCGACAATGGCAATAGGTATTTCAGAAACATCTTTTTCCATGTAAATGGAGCCAATGAAAAAAGCATACAAAATAGGGGCAACCAAACAGGTAAGCAATATACTTTTATCCTGAAAAATTAATTGTAATTCATCTTTTAATATGGCAACCCAGCTCTTCATATTTTACTTTTATTAAGACGAATTAATAATATTGTTACAGTAACAATATATCCTACAACAAAAAAAAATAAAAGACTAATGATATGTTGGTATAAAAATGACATTGGAGTTTTCATTTCAATTCCTTTAATAAAAGCATTTAAAAAGTGTGTGTAGGGGATAAGTTGTGCATACCATGCATTGAATGTAGGCATTGCCATAATAGGAAAAGTAAATCCACTAAAAACAAATGCTGGTGAATTGTACACAAATGAAACATCCATTGCCATGGCTTCATCTTTAAAAATGGTAGAAACCATTATTCCTAACATAGCATTGGTCATTACAAATATTAAAACAATACTTAAAAAAGAGATGGTATTTTCACCTATTGGAACTCCTAACAAGGGGTGAACAAAAGCAAAAATAATTGTACCAACCAAAAACCCTAAAAAAGTATATGTAAATAACTTACCTAAAAGTAGAATTAGAATATTTCCTTTAGCCAGTTTTAAAAGGTCTTGAAATGTTTGCTTATTGTATTCTGAGTTGATGGATCTGGCTGCTAAAAAAAAGACGATCATTTGTAATAAAACAGTTGTTAATCCAGGCAGTAAATAATACAAGTAATTATAGTAGGAATTAAACATTGGTTTTGTAACTACTCTTATTGGCATGATCATTTTTACAGCTTTTTCGTGTGGTATGCCTTTTAATTTAAATGAATTCAAGTTAATTCCTGCTGAAATTGTATTGATAAATGTTGCCGCTTCTTTAAACAAAAGATTTCCATAAATAATATTGGAGGAATTGGTATAGACAATTATTTTTTCTTGTTTACCTAAGAATATATTTTTTGAAAAATCTTTAGGAATCAAATAAAATCCTTTAATATCAGGATTGTCTCTGAAAAAACTATCGACATTGTCATTTGAATTTAAAAATTTAACCACATTCAATTTCGGAGCAGCTTCTATATATTGAATAATCTTACGGCTTAAGGCCGAATGGTCATTATCTTTTATTGCTACAGAAACATTTTCAATTGCCCCTTCTTCATAAATAGAACCCAAATAAAAGAATATACCTAAGGGGATTACCAATAATAATATCCAGGCAGCTGGTCTTTGTTTTAGGATTAAGACCTCTCTAATAAATATTTTAGTTATAATTTTTAACAATTATCACAGTTTGATATTGATACTCATGCCAGGTCGAATTCCTGAAATGTTTTCGATGGGATACAAATGAATTTCAAATGTTTTCATATCCAATCTGCCTTTGTCTGCTGTTGGAATCCAATCTGCAAAATCAGCTATTGGTGAGATATAAGTGACTTTGAATTTATAGGTCTTATTTTCAAAGGCAGGTAACTTACCCGAAATTTCTTTTCCCATTTCAAAGTCTTTTAAAAAATCTTCACGAATATGAATTACAGCATGAATATCTTCTAATTTTTGAATGGTAAATATTGGATACCCTGCAGGCATCACTTCACTTTCTTCTGCTAATTTTGAAGATATTTCACCATCTGTTGGAGCGTAAATCTTCAATTCTTTATAAAATGCTTTTGCCTCATTAACTTTTCCTTCTACAGCACTTAATTGACCTTTAGCTGCTTTTTTATCTTCAGTTCTTGCTCCTTCTAAAGCCATATTGTAGATGGATTTTGCAGCTTCCATTTGTTTTTTGGCAGCATCTCTTTTAAAAGTAAGCTCATCCATTTTTTGCGTTGATACCAAGCTGTCTTTAAACATATTATGAACTCTTTTATAAGAACTTTCGGCAAACACATATTGGCTTTTTGCCATTTCATATTTGTCATTAGCAGCTTGAATTTGTTGTTTTCGGGCACCTTTATTTGCTTTTTCGTTAACAGATTCTGCTGCAGAATACATTCCCTCTGCTTGTTGAATTTTTGCATCAAGAATATCACTTTCTATAGAAGCTAATAATTGTCCTTTTTCAACTTTTTCACCAAGTTTTACATAAATATGTTCAATACGTCCAGGTATTTCTGATGCCACTCTAATTTCAGTTGTTTCAAATAAGCCAACAAACATCCTTTTATTGTCGGCATCAGGTTTGATGAAATATAAAACTGCGATTCCTATCAAAACAATGAGTACAGGAATTATTAATATTAGGATGTGTTTTTTATTTTTCATGGGTAATAATTTGTAAGTATCTAATTATTTAAATTTTTTACTGTTAAACTCCCTGTAGAGACTAGCAATTCTAATGCTGCTTTTCGTTGTAAAGTAATTATTTTATAGTAATCTAAAACTGCTTCTTGATAATCGGTTTCAGCTTCTAGTCTTTCAGAAATTGAAATTAAACCCTCATGGTAACTTTTAATTGCTAAGTGTAATGTATTGAATGCAACCTCTTTTTCTTTTTCTTTTAATAGGATTTGCTGGTTTTTAACTGATAGATCAATTTTTACTTTTTGCGCATAAAGTTCTAATTTTTCGGAAGTATCATTTTTTTTGTTTTCTGCAATATCCTTTTCAATGGTAGTTTTTTGAATTTCGTTGCTGTTTTTTAATCCATTAAAAATTTCCCATTCAAAACCAACTCCTAATAAATATGATGGAAAACTTTCAAAATGATTTAGGTCTAAATTTATTGGTTGATCAGTAATAGGTGTATTATATGGCGTTTTTATTGATGCATCAAAAAGATTGAAATATGATAAAGTTGCAAATGCTTGAATTTTAGGTAAAAATGAAGATTTATTCATTTTCAATTTATAGTCAAATGCACTTATTGCAGCATCTAAAGCTTGTAATTCAGGTCTATTGTTAAATGTTTTATGGTCTTCTTTTAAAAGCCAAGGTTTTAATTCAAAATTGTAGGTTTTTAAAGTTGATGTATCAAAACCAGTAAGCATAGATAATTTTAAATAAAGAAGATTTAAATTACCATATAATTCGGTTTTTT
>DAOVTF010000005.1 GCA_030633225.1 Flavobacteriaceae bacterium | reverse complement strand
TTCTATTATTAGTGATTTTATTCAATATAAACATTTAGATTTTTTATCAAATGATATTAAATCAAATGGAAACATGGTATTTAAATCTCCTGACTTAATTAAATGGGAGTATAATATACCTTTTAAATATAGTGTAGTTTTTAAAGATGACAAGCTAAATATTAATGATGAAGGTATTAAAAGTAAAGTTGATTTAAGTTCTAACAAAGCTTTCAAATCTTTAAATAATTTAATTATTAAAAGTGTTAAAGGGGATATGTTTGATGATGATCAATTTGAAATTGAGTATTTTAAAAACAAGACACACTATATTGTCCGATTCAAACCAAAAGATAAAAGGTTGAAATCATTTATAAATGAGTTTATGCTTTCTTTTGATAAAAAAACTTTAGATGTTGTAGAAGTTAAAATGATAGAAACTTCAGAAGATTATACATTGTTAAAATTTATAAATCAAGAGTTTAATAAATCTATTTCTAATGAGGTATTTTCTAATTAGTAGTTTATTTATTGTATTGATTTCTTGTAGCTCTTCAATTACAAAAGGTTTATTAGAACAAACCCCTAATAAAGAGGAGGTGATAAATAACTATTTCTCTGATACCAATAAAGATTATGTTTATAAGGCAAAGATTAAGGTTTATAAGAATAATTTAAGTGGATTGTTAATTATAAAAAAAATTAATCAAAATCATCATAGAATTGTTTTTACAACTGAATTTGGAAATAAAATATTTGATTTTGAATATGTTGAAAATTCGTTTAAATTAAATTTTCTTGTAGAAGAATTAAATAAAAAATACATTATTAATACATTAAGTAAAGATTTATATTTACTTGTAAATCAGAATAATATTATAACTAAACAATTTTATTCTGAGGATCAATTAGTTTATCAAACCAAATCAAATGATCAAGATAATTATTATTTTATTTCTAAAACCAAAAACAATCTAAACAAGATTGTTATGGCTTCAAAAGAGAAAGAAAAGATGACAATTTTTTATAATGGAGTAGACAATGAAATTGCAAAAGATATTGTGATGATTCATCAAAACATTAAAATGAGTATTAATTTGACTTATTTAAGTAATTAGTATAATTTTAGATTTTTAATTAAATGAGATATGATATTAGAAAATTTTTATAAAATAAATAATAGAGACGTAACAAATGATTCAATTATACATTCGATTGAAATAGATATAAATAAAGACCATCCTATTTTTGATGGTCATTTTCCTGGTAATCCGGTAATGCCAGGAGTATGTATGATGCAAATTATAAAAGACATTACAGAAGATGTAGTTGGTTCAAAATTGTTTATGGAAAAATGCTCTAATGTCAAATTTTTGGCTGTTATTAATCCTGTTATTAATCCTATATTAAATTTAGAATTAAAAGTTTTAGATGAAAATGGTAAGGTTATTGTAAAAAATACAACTAAATTTGAAGAGACTATTGCTTTAAGATTGACAGCTCAATATAGAAAAGTATAAAAACTAAATTAAGTAAAACGCATTATGAAAATTTCGATTCTTTTAATTTCGATTCTTTTTTTAACTGTAGAAGTTGATATTACCGAAGTTAGGAATGATTATAGAAAAGCTGTTAATTCAAAAACGAAGGCTTTTGAATTAAACTCCAAATTAGATGATATTACTAAAAACGATGAAAAAGTATTGGTTGCTTACAAAGGTGCAGTTACTTCGATTACAGCCAAATATCAAAGCAGCAATAAATTAAAAAGTACAACTTTTAAAAATGGTATATCTTTAATTGAATACGCCGTTGAAAATGATCAAAATAATATTGAAATTAGATTTGTAAGATTAAGCGTTCAGCAAAATAGTCCACGATTTCTAAAGTATAATAAAGAAATTGAGGCAGATAAAAAATTCATAATTAATAATTTCCATCAAATAAAATCTCTAGAGTTCAAAAACTATTTAAAAGGATATATTTTAGATTCAGAAAATTTTACTGACGACGAAAAAAATGTAATTTTGTCGGCGTAATTTAATCCTATCAATTTGAACCTTAGTATTGATATTTCTTCTTTAATGGCAAATTTAAATGTCTGTGTTATAATTCCAACTTATAATAATGATAAAACCTTAAGCAGAGTAATTGATGGGGTTTTAGATTATACGGATCAGATTATTGTTGTTAATGATGGTAGCACAGATGATACTGTAAGTATTCTAAAGAGATATTCAAATCTTATTCAAATAAACTTTCCAAAAAATAAAGGTAAAGGTGCAGCCTTAAGAGCTGGGTTTAAAAGAGCTATTCAAGAAAATTTTGATTTTGCTATAACCATTGATTCTGATGGTCAACATTACCCGGATGATATTCCTGTTTTTATTACTGAACTTGAGAAAAATGAAAATATTTTACTTATTGGTTCAAGGAATATGACACATGAGTCGGTTCCTAAAAATAGTAGTTTTGGTAACAAATTTTCAAATTTTTGGTATTGGGTAGAAACTGGAATTAAGTTGACGGACACACAATCAGGATTTCGTTTATATCCGTTAAATACGCTTTCAAAGATTAATTTTTATACGAATAAATTTGAATTTGAGATAGAATCTATTGTAAAAGCTGCATGGAGAGGTGTTGAGGTTAAAAACATACCAATAAAAGTATTATATGATGCTGATGAAAGAGTCTCTCATTTTAGGCCTATAGTTGATTTTACTCGCATTAGTATTTTGAATACTTGGCTAGTTTTGGTTGCTTTTTTATATATAAAACCAAGAGATTTTTTTTTAAAATTAAAGCAAAAAGGAATTAAGCGATTTTTTAATGAAAATATTCTTCACAATTCTGATTCACCTTTAAAAAAAGCCTTATCGATTTCTTTAGGAATATTTATAGGAATTTCTCCTTTATGGGGTTTTCAAACCATTATAGTTTTGGCGTTAGCTGCATTATTAAAATTAAATAAACTCATTAGTTTTACTTTTTCAAATATTAGTATTCCGCCTATGATTCCATTTATTATTTATGGTAGTTTGAAAATGGGCAGTTGGGTTTTAGGTTCAAAGAATAATATTGAATATGGTAATATTTCTGCAGATTTCAATATTTTATTAAGTTTGAAAGAATATATTGTAGGAAGTTTTGTTTTAGCAATTCTTTCATCAATTATGTTTGGTGTAATAGGATTTATTTATTTTAAATTAATGGATAATAGGAGTGAATAATATATTTTTTAAATTATATAACAATCTAAAAGACAGAAAACTATATGCTATTGGTTTTCTGTTATTACTTTTTAGTATATTATTATATTTTGCTACAAAACTAAATTTTGAGGAAGATATTTCAAAAATAATTCCTCAATCAGAGAAAACCAAAACACTAAATAAGGTTTTAAATAATACAAATTTTTCAGATAAAATTGTTGTTAATATTTCTACAAAAGAAGACGGTAATCCGGCTGATTTAATTACTTATGCTGAAGAAATAATTGATAGTTTAAATTTACATTGTAATGACTATATTTTAAACATTCAAGGAGAAATATCAGATGATGATATGGTTAATACTTTGGATTTTGTATATAAAAATTTACCTCTTTTTTTGGAGGCAAAAGATTATCAATATTTAAGTAAAAAAGTTCTTGCAGACAACTTAGAAAATGTTATAATTAATAATTATAAAACATTAATTTCTCCAACAGGATTTGTTGCAAAAGAATCGATACGTAAAGATCCATTTGGATTATCTTTTAGAGCTTTAAAAAAATTAGAAGATCTAAAACTAGTAGACAATTTTGAAATTTATAATGGTTTTTTATTGACAAAAGATAAAAAAAATCTTTTATTATTTATCAAACCAAAGCTTCCCACTAATGAAACAGATGCGAATACAGTTTTTGTGAATAAATTGTATTCAATATCTGATGATTTAAATGAGAAATATAATAAAACTGTTAGTAGCGAGTATTATGGCTCTACTGTTATAGCTGTAGCAAATGCCAACCAAATCAAAAAAGATATAAAGTATACCGTAAGTATTGCTTTATTTGTTTTAATGTTAATACTAATTTTCTTTTATCGAAAATTATTTGTTCCAATTCTTCTATTTATTCCAACCGTTTTTGGTGCTTTAACAGCCATGGTAAGTTTATCAATTATACGCGATGAAATATCGGCCATATCTCTTGGAATTGGTTCTGTTCTATTGGGTATTACCTTAGACTATTCTTTACATATTCTAACACATTATAGAAATAATAATAATGTGAAACAACTTTATAAAGATGTTACAAAACCAATTTTTATGAGTAGTATAACTACGGCTGTAGCATTTTTATGTTTGTTGCTTTTAAAATCACAAGCCTTGCAAGATCTAGGTATTTTTGCTGCAATAAGTGTTATAAGTACTTCAGTTTTTGCCTTGTTAATTATCCCATTGTTTTATAAGCCAAAAATTCAAAACAAAAAATTCAAAAACAATATAATTGAAACTATTGCTAGTTATAGTTTTGATAAAAATAAGTTTGTTTATATAGGTATTTTCATTCTTTTAGGTCTAAGTTTTTTCACTTTTAAAGATGTTCAATTCAACAAGGATTTGAACAATATGAACTATCAAAGTGATGAAATACTTTTAGCAGAGAATAATTTAGATTCAATTCTTAGTCTGTCATCTAAGTCAGTTTATGTTGTTGCTTATGGTGATGATATGGATATGGTTCTAGAAGCTAATAATGAAATAAATAAGAAACTACATGAATTAGAATTATCAAATGATATTTTACAATTCAGTTCTAATGGTTCCATTGTATTATCTAAAATTGAGCAACAAAAAAGGATAGAAGTATGGAATTCTTTTTGGTCAGATTCTTTAAAAAATCAATTAAAAATAGATTTAATAGAAAAAGGTAAAAAAGTTGGTTTTAAAGAATCTACTTACATGCCATTTTATAGCTTGATCGACCATGATTTTAATACCATTAATTTAAAAGAGTATGAAAGTATAAAATCACTCTTGACAGAAGAGTACATTGTTGATAATAAAGATTTTAAAACTGCAGTTTCTCTGGTTAAATTAAAAGATGGTGAAAAGGCAGAACTGAATCAAAGGATAAAAGAGATTCCAAATGCTTTATTGATTGACAGAAAACAAATAAGTGAAACATTTTTAGGTGGATTAAAAGATGATTTTTCAACTCTGATCAATTATTCTTTTATTGCAATTGTAATTATACTTTTGCTTTTTTTTAGAAATATTGAATTAACAATATTGACCGTAATACCTATTGTGCTTACATGGATATTGACTCTTGGAATTATGGGTTTTTTCGGAATAGAATTTACAATATTTAATATTATAATATCAACATTTATTTTTGGTTTAGGTGTTGATTATAGCATTTTTATGACCAATGCCCTGGTAAAAGATTATACATATGGTACAAGTAAAATATCAACCTATAAAGTTTCAATTCTATTATCAGTTATAACTACTATTTTGGGAGTAGGAGTATTAATTTTTGCTAAACATCCTGCATTGAAATCTATTTCTATTCTATCATTAATAGGAATTTTAATAACCGTTTTAGTAACCTTTACTATTCAGCCATTATTATTCAAAATATTTGTAACAAATAGAGCAAAGAAAGGACTAGCACCTGTAAAAATCAGAACTTTTATCCAATCTTTCTTTTTACTCCTTTTTTATGGTTTAGGAGGTATTCTATTGTCAATTGTTAGTATAACTATTTTACCGTTACTACCCATTGCTAAAAAACTAAAATTCAACTGGCTTCACAAAGCAATGGCAAAATTGGTTAAGGCAGTTTTATATGCCAATCCATTTGTTAAGAAAAGAGTGATAAATGAGAATAATGAAGATTTTAAAGAACCAGCAATAATTATTGCAAATCACTCTTCATCTTTAGATACCTTAACTATGGGTTTGATAACTCATAATCTAATTTATTTAGTTAATGATTGGGTCTATAAATCACCAATATTCGGGATATTAGCAAAAGTTGCTGGTTTTTACCCTGTTTCTGATGGCGTTGATGATAGCACAGATCATTTGAAAGAGAAAACACGTCAGGGGTATTCATTAATGGTTTTTCCGGAAGCTAAGCGATCTTTTACAAATAGAGTAGGACGATTTCACAAAGGAGCCTTCTTTTTACAAAAACAATTACAGCTAGATATTTTACCTGTTTATTTACACGGAAACTCTGAGGTTATGCCAAAAAATGATTTTATTATTCATGATGGTAGTTTGACTGTTAAAGTAGGTGAAAGAATTCCTTATGACGACAAAGAATATGGTTTAACATATAGAGAAAGTAATAAAAAAATAAGTACATTTTATAAAAATGAATTATTGAACTTCCGAAATGAAATTGAAAATGAAGATTATTTTAAAGATATTTTATTCTCTAATTATATCTATAAAAATGAAAAGATAGCTAAAATAGTTAAAGAAGATTTTAATAAGAATAAGAGTTTTTATCATCAGTTAAGTACAAAGTTGCCAATGAGGTCAAGAATACTTCATATTGGAAATGATTTTGGACAAATTGATATTTTATTGGTTTCGAAGTATTTAGATAGAAAAATTACTTCTTTTATTAAAGATGAAAATAAATATAGTATTGCAAAAAACTGCTATACAACAAAGTTTAGAAAAGTTAACTATATAGATAAGTATGAAAATATTAATTTTCAAAAATTTGAAATATTATTATTGTCAGATTTAAACTTAAATGTGAATTTAAAAGAAAAGGATCTTTATAATTTTGATAAAATTGTAATTGTAAAAAAAGAGTATTCTAAAATCGAAATAATTGAACTAGGATCACTCAACCCCAATGAGTATTCTCTAATTGCAAAACAATATTTTCATTCTTGTTAATAGTTATATTTTAAATATAATCGTTTTAAAATTAGAGTATTAATACGGAGCTAATAAATTTTAGTAGATGCTTTTTTTCTATTAATAAAAATTATTTATTACATTTGCCGAAATATAAAAAACAAAACAATTATGAAAAAATTATTATTTTTTGCTATTATGGCAGTCTTTAGTCTGACATCGATAAATGCTCAGGAAAAAACAACTAAAAGTGATGTAAAAAAAGTAACTGATGCCGTTGAAAACGAGGCAGTAAAACAGTATAATAAAGCCAAAACAGGTGGTTTTAAAGTAGGTTTTAATGTAGGTTTTCCTATGCAGGATGCAGAAGATGTTGCCTCATGGAATATCGGAGGTGACATTGCATGGTTATGGGAAGTAGCTGATGACTTTGAAGTTGGGGGGCTTGCAGGTATTACCCAAATTTTTGGTGATGGTTCTTATAAAAAAAATGATGGTGATTATGATGGTAATCTTGTTGCACATTATTCTGATGAAACATTTCTTCCGATTGCTGTTACTGGAAGATGGTATTTTAGTGGACGCAAAATGTATGCAGGATTAGATCTTGGTTATGCTATTCATGTATCTGGTGATGCTGATGGTGGATTATATTTTAGGCCAAAATTTGGTTATAACTTAGGAAAAGTAAATTTAGTAGGTTCTTTCCAACGTATTGGTGGTGGTGTAGACTACTATGATGGTCTAAATACTTTAAAAGTAAGTGGATTTAACTCTATCAATTTTGGTGTGGAGTTTGCATTTTAATCTTAAATAATATACTTAAAAGCGGAAGCATTACTTCCGCTTTTTTTATGCCCTAATTTTTGGTATTTTTACCCCTATAGATATTTAAGTGAAAAAAAAATACGACATCGTTATTATTGGTAGTGGTTTAGGAGGTTTAGTATCTGCTAATATTCTTGCTAGAGAAGGTTACAGCGTGTGCGTACTTGAGAAAAATAATCAGTTTGGGGGAAACCTACAAACTTTTGTAAGAAATAAAAATATTTTTGATACTGGAGTACATTATATTGGTGCCTTAGACAAGGGGCAAAATCTTTATCAATATTTTAAGTATCTGGGAATCATGGATGATTTGAAGCTTAAAAAATTAGATAATGATAAGTATGATGTAATTACCTTTGATAGTGATGATGAAGAATATTATCATGCACAAGGGTATACGAATTTTGCAAAATCGTTAATAAAAAAATTCCCAAAAGAAAAAAAAGCAATAAATGCATATTGTCAAAAATTACAAAGTGTTTGTAAAACTTTTCCTTTATACAATTTAAATGCTAGCACAAAATATGATAAGAGTATTTTATCACTTAAAGTTTCAGAATATTTAGATTCAATAACCAATAACGAATTATTAAAATCAGTTTTGGGCGGCTCTAATTTTTTATATGCTGGTGAAACTAATACTCCCTTTTATGTACATGCTCTTTCTACCAATTCATTTATTCAAAGTGCTTGGAGATGTGTAAATGGAGGAGGTCAAATTTCTAAATTATTAGTTAAAAAATTGAAGGAATTTGGTGGAGAAATATATAAGTATCAAGAAGTTTCTAAATTTGGTTTTGAAGATGAAAAACTAACTTCAGTTATCACAAAAGAAGGAAAAACTATTAATGCTGACATTTTTATTTCAAATATTGAACCTAAATTGACAATAAAAATGTTAGAAGGAAAGGGAATGCGCAAGTCCTATGTCAATAGAATAAAACAAATCAAAAGTGGGATATCAGCTTTTAGTCTATATTTAGTTTTTAAACCTAAAACTTTCAAATATTTAAATTATAATTTTTATCACTTTAAGAGCTCTGATAATATTTGGGATGTGCAAAACTATACAAAAGCTTCTTGGCCGGAAGGATATATGATATCTATGGGAGTTAAAAATAATCAAACAAAATGGACAGATAGTTTAACGGCAATGGCATATATGAAATTTGAAGAAGTTAAACAGTGGGAACAAACTTTTAATACGGTTGCTGAAGAATCAGAAAGAGGTGAGGCTTATGAAAAATTTAAAGAAGAAAAAGCAGAGGTATTTATTAAGGAGTTAGAAAAAAAATTTCCAAATATTAGAGAATGTATTCAATCAATTCATACTTCTACACCTTTATCTTACCGTGATTATATTGGTAGTAATGAAGGAGCAATGTATGGTTATGTAAAAGATGCTAACAATCCAATGAGATCTTTTTTATCACCAAAAACAAAGCTGAAAAACTTATTTTTTACAGGTCAAAGTTTAAATATGCACGGTATTTTAGGCGTTACTATTAGTGCAGTTTTAACCTGTTCACAAATTATTGGAAGAGAAAAATTAATGTATTCTATTCAAACGGAGTTAGATAAATGTTAAAGTTGAGATATAAATATATAGTTTTAATTTATGTTTTGATATTTAGTCTAATAAACTCTTGTGGAACAAAAAAAAATCAATCTAAGCAACCAGATATTAGTAAATATGCTTTGGATACTTCCAAAAGAATAGAAATAAACGATACTTTATTCTTTAAAGGAAAAAGTAGCTTGCGTAAAAATAAACATGAACAATGGGAGCTTGTTGCATTTGGTAATCCTCTTGATCTAGGTAATACTATTGGAGAGTTAAGTAAGGAGTTGATTGTAAAACAGGAAGATATATTCTTTACCAAAGTCAAAGAATTAGTACCATCAAAGTTTAAACAAAATTTACTAAATAGTTTTTTGGCTAACTATACAAGAAAGATAGATTCTTATATAAAAGATGAATATAAAGCAGAAATCTATGGAATCTCTAAGTACAACTCTGATAAATATAATTATATAGCCCAAAAATATACAAGAGTTTTATATTTACATAGTGCTCACGATATAGGTCACGCCTTTCAAGATTTAGCGTTGGTTGGTTGCACTTCCTTTGCATCTTGGGGAGATAATACAGAAGACGGAAATTTGCTAATTGGCAGAAATTTTGATTTTTATGCTGGAGATGATTTTGCTGAGGAAAAAGTGATTTCATTTATTTATCCAGAAAAGGGATATAAATTTATGTCGGTTTCATGGGCAGGAATGATTGGAGTAATGTCAGGTATGAATGACCAAGGATTAACAGTAACTATAAATGCTGGGAAATCAGATATTCCGTTCATTGCAAAAACACCAATTTCTTTAGTCGCTAGAGAAATTGTTCAATATGCATCAAATATTGAGGAAGCAATTAAAATTGCAAAACAAAAAGAAGTTTTTGTTTCAGAATCGATTATGGTTGGAAGTGCTAATGATAATAAAGCTATTTTAATAGAGATTTCGCCAGATAAATTTGATGTTTTTGAAATTGAAAATTCTTCTCAACTAATTTGTTCCAATCATTTTCAAAGTGAAGCCTATAAGAACGATAAAAAGAACATTAAACATATAGAAGAGAGTCATTCAAAGTATAGATATGACAGGATGAAGGAATTATTAAAGGAAACGGATAAATTAAATCCTGAAAAGGCAGTTTCAATTTTACGAAATAGAAACGGAATAAATAATACCAATATTGGTTTTGGAAATGAAAAAGCATTAAATCAGCTATTGGCGCATCATGGTATTGTTTTTCAACCTCAAAAAAAAATGGTTTGGGTTTCTTCAAATCCGTATCAATTAGGTGAATTTGTTGCTTTTCAGTTAGATAGTGTTTTTAATAACTATAATAGAAAAACGATTACTTTATCTTTGCCTAATGATTTAATTGAAAAAGACAGTTTTCTTGATTCCATGGAATACAAAAACTATGAAAAATACAGAATTGAAAAGAAAAATATTGAAACAAGTGTAACGGAAAATTATAGCATTTCAAAAGAAAGATTAAATTTATTTAAACCGTTAAACCCAGATTCTTGGGATGTGTATTTTTTAGTTGGAAAATATTATTATCAACATAAATTTTATAAAGAAGCTTTAATTGAATTTGAAAAAGCTCTTTCAAAAGAAATTACAACAGTAATCGATAAAGAAGAAGTAGAAAGTTATATTAAAAAAGCTAAAAGGAAATTGAATGATTCCTGAGATAGAACTAAAATCAAAACTTGAAATAAGAAGATTTCAAGAACAGAAATTACAAGAATTGATGGCTTATTTGGCCAAAAATTCAACATATTATAAGAAATTGTTTCTGCAAAATGAAATTGATTTTGCTAATATTAAATCTTTAGAAGATCTAACAAGGTTACCAGTTACAACCAAGGAAGATTTGCAAAAGAATAATACGGACTTTATCTGTGTAGATAGATCAAAAATAATTGATTATGTAACTACATCTGGTACCACCGGAAAGCCTGTGTTTTTTGGTTTAACCGATAAAGATTTAGATAGGCTGGCATATAATGAAGCTATCTCTTTTGCTTGTTCGAAAGTAACAAAAAACGATACAATTCAGTTGATGACGACTATTGATAGACGCTTTATGGCTGGTTTGGCTTACTTTTTAGGTGCTAGAAAATTAGGAGCAAGCATCATTAGGGTAGGAGCTGGTATTCCTGAATTGCAATGGGATTCAATACTTAAATTTAAACCAACTTACCTTATTGCGGTACCATCATTTTTATTAAAATTGATTGAATATGCCGAAATGAATAAAATTGATTTAAATGACTGCTCTGTCAATGGTGTTATTTGTATTGGTGAACCTTTGAAAAATCAAGATTTTAGTTTAAATGTCTTGTCAAAAAAAATAAAAGACAAATGGGATATTGAATTGTATTCTACTTATGCTTCTACCGAAATGAGCACAGCTTTTGCAGAATGTGAATTTCAACAAGGTGGGCATCATCATCCCGAATTAATAATTACCGAAATTTTAGATGAAAATGACAATCCGGTTAAAGATGGTGAAGAAGGAGAATTGACTGTTACAACTTTGGGTGTAGAAGCAATGCCTTTGTTACGATTTAAAACAGGAGATATTGTTAAAGCACATTCTGAACCTTGCAAATGTGGAAGAAATACACTTCGATTGGGGCCTGTAGTTGGAAGAAAGAAACAAATGATAAAATATAAAGGAACCACAATTTATCCTCCGGCAATGCAAAATTTGTTGAATGATTTTTCTGAAATTGAAAATTACATTATCGAAATTGATAATAATGAAATTGGTACAGATAAGATAACTATAAAGATTGGAGCCAAAGAAACATCAATAGATTTATTAGAGAAATTGAAAGATCATTTTAGAGCTAAGCTCAGAGTTTCTCCACAAATAGAATTTGTTTCTATAAAGGAAATCAAAGCATTAATATTTCCAAAAATGGGTAGAAAACCTATGCTATTTATTGATAAAAGAGATAAATTTATAGAAACTACTTGATAATGGAAGAAATATTTAAAACAATTGCACCTTACTCACAAGATCAAATTAGCAATACTTTGGTCTGGTTAGAAAGTAGTAATGAGTTTATAAAAGGAGTCCAATATTTTTATCCTAATTGGAATAGAAAACTGATAATCAAAAAATTACAGTCCTGTAAAACCTGTGCTGATTTTCAAGTTACATTTATAGAAATGATTATTAAGAATTCAATAAATGATACCATGGATTCTTTTAAAATTATCGGTTTAGATGACATTGATGCAACAAACTCGTTATTTATATCAAATCATAGAGATATTTTTTTAGATTCTGCCTTACTTCAAAATCATTTATATGATATTGGAAAACCTTTTACTGAAATTTCATTAGGAGATAATTTAATGGTTACTGATACCATGAAAGCAGTAGCTAAATTAAATAATATGTTTACTGTTTTTAGAGGGGGAAAAAGAATGGAACAAATGAAAAATTCGATTAATTTATCCAAGTATATACGCCACTCCATTGTCAACAAAAAAGTATCATCATGGATCGCTCAGGGAAATGGAAGAACAAAAGACGGCAACGATATTACTGCAACAGGTTTGATTAAAATGCTATTGTTAAGTAGTGATAAGGATGTGAAAAAATCGTTAAATGAATTAAATATTGTGGTATCTACTATTTCATTTGAGTATGAGCCTTGTGCTTTTGAAAAAGCCAACGAATTAAGTCTTATTGATAAAGATGGAAATTATGATAAAGAAGAATTTGAAAATATTAATAGTTTGATTAAAGGTATTAAAGAATATAAGGGCAAAGTAAAATTGGTTTTTGAAAAATTAAACTCGGATAACATTATATTTTTAAATAATAGAAAAAAAGATGTTGAAAATATTGTTAGCGAAATAGATAGAGTTGTTTATAAAAATTATCAATTATGGAAAACTAATTATATGGCTTATGATTTATTGCACAATGATTTTAAATACCAACAATATTATAATAGAGAAGATATAGTGAAGTTTAAAAAGTACCTTAAAAAATCAGAAAATGAGGATGTATATTATAGATTGTTAAAAATGTATGCCAATCCTATTTATAATAAAAACAAAACTATTAGTGAATAATAATTAGAAATTTAATAATCATTCATTTAATTTAGACAATTTCACATATTTACTTAAATTTTTTAAAAATACATCAATCTATTTTCTTCTAAGAATCATGCTGTTTTTACAATAAAAAACCAATAATTATACTTAAAAAGTTATTAAATTTACCACTATATCAAATATTTTAATTTTAAAACCAAACACATGAAAAAAATCTTATTTTTATTAACTTTTTTTGTATTTGCTGGTTATGCAGTATATGCTCAACAAGTTAAATTTGAGGAGTATGATCTTGATAATGGTATGCACGTTATTTTGCATCAAGATAATTCAGCTCCGGTTGTTACTACTTCTGTAATGTACCATGTTGGAGCAAAAGATGAAAACCCTGATCGAACTGGATTTGCTCACTTTTTTGAACACCTTTTATTTGAAGGAACAGAAAATATTGATCGAGGAGAATGGTTTACCATTGTTTCATCTAACGGTGGGAGTAATAATGCAAATACTACAGATGATAGAACCTATTATTATGAAGTGTTTCCATCAAATAATGTTGAATTAGGTTTATGGATGGAATCTGAAAGATTAATGCACCCTGTTATTAATCAAATTGGTGTAGATACACAAAATGAAGTTGTAAAAGAAGAGAAAAGATTGAGAGTAGATAATCAGCCTTATGGTCATTTTTTAGAATATGTAAAAAAGGATTTGTTTATAAATCATCCATATAAAGGAACCACAATAGGTAAAATGGCCCATTTAGATGCAGCTACTTTAGAAGAGTTTCAAGCATTTAATAAAAAGTTTTATATACCTAATAATGCGGTATTAGTTGTTGCTGGAGATATTGATGTTCCAAAAGTTAAAGTAATGATCAAAGATTATTTTGGACCTATACCGAGAGGGACTGATATTGTAAGAACAAAAATTACTGAAGAGCCTATTACCAAACCAATCTTTGCAAAGGGATATGATTCAAATATTCAAATCCCTGCGGTTGTTACAGCATATAGAACCCCTTCATTTAAAGAAAGAGATGCTTATGTTTTAGATATGATTTCTAGTTACTTAAGTAGTGGTAAAAGTTCAAAATTGTATAAAAAATTAGTGGACGAGAAAAAAATGGCATTACAAGTTGGAGCTTTTAATATAAGCCAAGAAGATTATGGGATGTATGTCGTTTTCGGATTACCTTTAGGTGAAACGAAACTTAATGATATGGTTGTTGAAATGGATAAAGAAATTGTTAAAATTCAGAATGATTTAATTTCTGAAAAAGACTACCAAAAACTTCAAAATAAATTTGAAAATCAATTTGTTAATTCTAATTCAAGTATTTCAGGAATTGCAAATTCATTAGCAAGATATTACATGTTATATGGTGATACTAATTTAATTAATAATGAGATTAAAATTTTTGAATCTATTACTCGAGAAGAGATTCGAGCTGTAGCTAAAAAATATTTGAATCCAAATCAAAGGTTAGTATTAGAGTATTTACCAGAAAAAGATAAAAAATAAAAGACATTTACATCATGAAAAATAAAATAAACATATTAATAGCATTGTTTTTAATATCGATTGGAGTAAATGCTCAAATTGATAGATCAAAACAACCAAAACCAGGACCTGCTCCAAAGATATCTTTAGAATCTCCTAAAGAGTTTGAGCTAAGCAATGGAATGAAAGTTCTTATTGTTGAAAATCATAAATTACCAAGAGTTGCTTATAGTCTTAGAATTGATAGACCACCAGTAGTTGAAGGAGATAAAGCTGGTATGTCAAATTTAATGGGTTCTATGCTAGGCAACGGAACAAGTAGTATTGCTAAAGATGATTTTAATGAGGAAGTTGATTTTTTGGGCGCTAATATGAATTTTAATGCAACAGGAGGATCTGCAAGATCTTTATCAAAATATTCTGAAAGAATTTTGGAATTAATGGCAGATGCTACAGTTAATCCATTATTAACAGAAGAAGAGTTTCAAAAAGAAAGAGATAAATATATTGACGGATTAAAAACAGAAGAAAAAAGCGTTGATGCCATTTCTGGACGTGTTGGAAGTGCATTAGCTTATGGAACACATCATGCTTATGGTGAATTTGTAACAGAAAAAAGTTTAAATAATGTAAGTTTAAACGATGTTAAAAGCTTTCATAAAAATTATTTTACTCCTAACAGCGCATATTTAGTTGTTGTTGGTGATGTAGATTATAATATAATTAAAAAGCAGGTTAAAAAATATTTTGGAAAATGGAAAAAATCTGATTTTAAAAGTTCAGGGGTTCCAAATGAAAAAGTAAATGAAAAAAACACAGTAATTGATTTTGTTGATATGCCAAATGCGGTACAATCTAATATATCACTTACAAATAATGTGGATCTAAAAATGAAGGATCCTGATTATCATTCAGTTTTAATTGCAAATAAAATATTAGGAGGCGGTTTTAACAGTTACTTAAATATGAATCTTCGAGAAGAACATGGTTATACTTATGGGGCACGTTCTAGTGTAGGTGCTGATAAATATGCATCTCGTTTTAGAGCTGGAGCTTCTGTTAGAAATGAAGTAACTGATAGTGCTGTAGTGCAAACTTTAAAAGAAATTGAGCGTATAAAAAAAGAACCGGTAGACGCTGATGCTTTAAAGAATGCGAAAGCTAAATATGTTGGAGACTTTGTTCTTGCTTTAGAAAAGCCAGAAACTATTGCTCGATATGCTTTGAATACTAAAATAAATGATTTACCCGATGATTTTTATTCTACTTATTTAGAAAAAATTAATGCGGTTTCAACCGAAGATGTTACACGTGTTGCTAACAAATATTTTAAATCTGAAAATGCTAGAATAGTTGTTGTTGGTAAAGGAAGTGATGTTATAGAAAACCTTGAAAAAACGGGAATACCTATTAAGTATTATGATACTTATGCTAAAGATGCAGAAAAGCCAAATTACGATATAGAAATTCCTAGCAATGTTGATGTAAATATAGTTTTAAATAGTTATATAGACGCCATT
>DAOVTF010000028.1 GCA_030633225.1 Flavobacteriaceae bacterium | reverse complement strand
GCGATGAATATCAGGTACATATACAGTTTTATTTGCATAACCAACTGGTAATAATAAAAACGGACGTTCATTATCTGGCCTATCTAATAATTTAGATAAAAATTTCATCGGACTAGGCGTGTGTGTTAAAGTAACCAATCCCGCATTATGAATTGCTGTGATTAACATTCCGCAAGCAATACCAATAGATTCATTTACATAATAATTATTTATTTTACTATCTGATTTATCATAATCAAAAGCCTTTTTAAAAACAATTATTAGATAAGGAGCTATTTCTAAAAAGGGTTTATTGGTATCTGTTCCCAAAGGAGCCAAATCTTTTAACCAACTATCACTCATTCTATTCTTATAAGATTCTACTTCTTCTTTTTCGGCAGCTTCTCTAATTTTACTTTTCAATTTTGGATTAGATACAACACAAAATGTCCAAGGTTGTTTATGTGCTCCTGATGGTGAAGTTGAGGCCGTTTTAATTATATTCTCAATAACTTCTTTTGGTACTGTTTTATTACTAAATTCTCTAACCGAACGTCGTTTATCCATCAATTTATAAAAAGTTTGACTTTTACTTAACATTTCTTTTGTAGTAAATGATTTTTGATGATAGACAATATGCTTATGCCCTTCAATAATAATATATTTTGCTTTTTCCATTTTAAGATTCTATTTGAATAATTTTGCTTATTGATGATTCCAATTGTTAGGGTCATCACTATTATTAGGTGAAAGCCCTAAAATATCATCTGTTAGATTTACTCCTAATCCAACAACAGTTCGGTTTACATAATTAAAATAACTTGTGACTTGATTAATTTCAAGAATTTCTCCATCCGTAAAGTTGAAATTTCTTAAATTAATGATATCATTTTTATCTATTTTATCTAGAGTTAAAGTAAGTTTTTTGGCATATTTTAATCCAGATAAATGCATTTGATCAAAAACTTGATCCAAAGTGTTATTTTTAATTGAATTTAAAATTTCATTTGATCTTTTATCATTATTTAATAGTCTTTTTAAGCCAGTAAAATGATGAGATACACAATAATCACAAGAGTTTAAGAAACTAACATAAACACCTATAGTTTCTAAAAACCATTTTGGGATTTTATTATTTGAATTGTGTAAAACATTTTTATATAAAGACATATGACCGGTTAAAGAATGCGGACGCAAACTATGAATGGCTAATACATTGTCAATATTATTATTTGGGCCTTTAACTTTATCGTAAATTCTTTTTAAGTTAGAATTGGCTTCATTATAACTTATGGTTTTTATCCAAGACATTCTTTTTGATGTTTAGTTTAGCATATAAATATAGGAATATCAAGTGATTTAAATAAATGGAATATCAAATCTATAAATAAGAGTTTTTTTCAATCTTTTAATTCTTAAAATTTTCAATTATTAAACTATATTTGCAAAAAAAACAAAAGCAAATGAAATTTTTTATTGATACAGCAAATTTAGATCAAATCAAAGAGGCACAGGCTCTTGGTATATTAGACGGAGTTACAACTAACCCATCTTTAATGGCTAAAGAAGGAATTACCGGTAAAGAAAATATAATCAATCATTATAAAACTATTTGTAATATAGTTGATGGAGATGTGAGTGCCGAAGTAATTGCAACTGATTTTGAAGGAATGGTAAGAGAAGGAGAAGCATTGGCAAAATTAGATTCACAAATTGTTGTAAAATTACCAATGATAGCTGATGGAATAAAAGCATGTAAATATTTTTCTGATAAAGGAATTAAAACCAATGTAACTTTAGTATTTTCAGCTGGTCAAGCTTTATTGGCAGCTAAAGCTGGAGCAACATATGTTTCTCCATTTATTGGTAGATTAGATGATGTTTCAACAGATGGATTAAGCTTAATTTCTGAAATTAGATTGATCTATGATAATTATGGGTATGAAACTGGAATTTTAGCTGCATCTGTTCGCCATACCATGCATATTATTGATTGTGCAAAAATTGGAGCTGATGTAATGACTGGTCCACTTAGCGCTATTAAAGGTTTATTAAAACATCCATTGACTGATATTGGTTTAGCCAAATTTTTAGAAGATTACAAAAAAGGAAATTAGGTGTAACTAGACAATGCTAAGTTTAAAACCTGTTCAGGTTTAAAGGATTATTAAGGTCTTACCCATCATATAAATTGCAAAAACTCATAAGTATTTACTTGTGAGTTTTTTTGTTAGGAAGAGATTATAATAATTAAAAATGGTATTTTTACTTTATCCTAAATGAATTATTCACTAAATATTCCATAACCTATGAGAGTTCAGTTTTTTAAGATATTAGTTTTGGTTCTTTTTATTCCAAGTATTGGTTCTTCACAAGTTTATCAAGATCAGTTTGCACATACTTTTTCTATTGTTGCCAGAGATAAAAATACTGGTGAAATGGCCGTAGGTGTTCAAAGTCACTGGTTTTCTGTAGGTACTTTGGTTGCATGGGGTAAGTCAGGTGTTGGCGTAGTAGCAACACAATCATTTATAAATCCGGCTTATGGTCCAAATGGATTAGAGCTTATGGAAAATGGAAAAAGCGCTACTGAAGTTTTGGAATATTTAGTTAAAAAAGATGAAGGTAAAAATGTTAGGCAAGTAGCTATGTTAGATTCAAAAGGCAATGTATCAGCATTTACTGGCGATAATTGTATTGTATATGCCAATCAAATTATTGGAGATAATTTTTCAGTTCAAGCCAACATGATGCTCAATGATAAAGTGGTTCCGGTTATGGCAAAAACCTATCAAGAAAATAGTAGTTTGCCTTTAGCCGAAAGAGTTTTAAAAGTTTTACAAGCTGCACAAAAAGCTGGAGGAGATATCCGTGGAAAACAATCGGCAGCACTTATAGTTGTAGGAGATAAAAAAGTTAAGGAATCTTGGAATGATAAATTAGTTGATCTAAGAATTGATGATCATCAAGAACCTTTAGTAGAATTGGAAAGATTATTAAATGTACATCATGCTTATGAATACATGAATAAAGGAGATTTGGCGGTAGAGCATAATGATATGAAAACTGCTTTAAAAGAATATGGCTCTGCCCAAAAATTATTTCCAGATAATTTAGAAATGAAATATTGGACAGCCATTGCTTTGGCAAATAATAAAGATATAGAAAAAGCATTACCAATTTTTAAAGAGGTCTTTAAAAAAGATAAAAATTGGAAAGAATTAACAACAAGATTACCCAAATCAGGTTTATTAATAGTTTCTGAAAGCGATTTTCAAAGAATTCTTTCACAGTAATGTGAGGTAATTTTATAACAATATTATCTGTAATTTTGGAAACAACACTTTATTTATATGGAACAAATAATTAATACGCAAAGAGATTTTTTTAATACAAATACAACTAAAAGTATTGATTTTAGAAAAGAACAACTTAAAAAATTAAAAGAGTTACTTAAAAAATATGAAGATGATTTAAATCAAGCAATTTATTCTGATTTTAAGAAATCTATTTTTGATAATTATACTAGTGAACTTTCTATACTATATCACGATATTGATGAGGCCTTAAAGAATGTGAAAAAATGGTCAAAAGTAAAAAGGGTAAAAACCAATTTACTAAATATGCCAGGTAGAAGTTATGTTGTGCCTGAACCTTTAGGCGTTTCATTAGTAATTGGTGCTTGGAATTATCCGTTCCACTTATCTATTGCACCGGCAATAGCAGCGATAGCAGCAGGGAATACAGTTATTTTAAAACCTAGTGAACTTCCTTCAAATACAAGCAAAGCAATGGCAAAATTGGTCAATGAAAATTTTGATCCTAAATTTTTTAAAGTAATTGAAGGTGGTGTTCAAGAGACAAAAGAATTGCTCGATCAAAAATTTGATAAAATATTTTTTACAGGAAGCATACCTGTAGGGCGAATAGTATATCAGGCTGCAGCCAAACATTTAACTCCGGTTACTTTAGAATTGGGAGGTAAAAGTCCTACATTTTTAACCGAAAAATGTGATCTTAAAATATCTGTTAAAAGAATGGTTTGGGCTAAATTTTTAAATGCTGGACAAACATGCGTAGCGCCTGATTATATTTTTGTTCATAAAAACATCAAGGACAAATTTTTAAAACAAATTAAAGTTGAAATTGAAAATTCTCATTTTTCTGTAGATAATGATAATTATGTACAAATTATTAATGAAAGGAATATGAACAGACTAGTGGATCTGTTAGATGAGAAGAAAATTTATTCCGGAGGAAGTTATGATATAAAAGAAAGGTACTTTGAACCAACTATAATGACCGATGTGACCTTTGATGATAAAATTATGCAGGATGAAATATTTGGACCAATTCTACCAGTAATTGAATATGAAAATATTGATGATGCTATTGCAAAAGTAAAATCCAGATCAAAACCTTTAGCATGTTATATTTTTACTAGTGAAAGTAAAATAAAAGAAAAGATTTTAAAAGAAGTCTCATTTGGTGGAGGTGCGGTTAATGATGCGGTAATGCATTTAACCAATAGCAATATGGGTTTTGGTGGAGTAGGAGATAGTGGAATGGGGAATTATCACGGTGAAAATGGGTTTAGAGCTTTTACACATTATAAAAGTATTTTAGATAAACCAACTTGGATAGAGCCTAATATTAAATATTATCCTAGAACTTTAGGAAAATTGAAATTGATCAAAATGATGATGGGGCAGAAGTAGGAAATAAAGTAAAAAGGTTAAAGTAAAAAGTAAAAGGTGGAATTCTTTACGTCGCTGATATTGGTTGACCATTAAATCAATTTACAAAAGCACTATTCAAAATAAAATACAAACCGGAGTTGGTGCGTCTATTTCTTGAACATATTCTAAAAGTCCAGTAGCTTTATTTTTGTTAAAGGAAACAATATTATTTGTAAGCTGATTGGCTACAAGTAAATATTTATCATCAGGAGAAAAAGAAAAATTCCTTGGCCCATCACCTCTTGTAGATTCGTGACCAATCAAATTCAAGGAACCATCAGTTAGGTTTACTTTATAAATAGCAATACTATTATGACCTCGGTTTGATACGTAAACATACTTTCCGTCTTGTGAAATATGAATATCTGCACAAGTATTTGGTTTCTTATAGTCTTTTGGTAAAGTTGAGAATGAACCTTTTTTTATATATTTTCCATCATCAGTTTTTTGCACTAGGGTTATGGTGCTATTCAACTCATTCAAAACATAAATCCATTTTGCATTAGGATGAAAAACCAAATGTCTTGGCCCTGCACCAGGTGCCATATTTAATTTATTTGGATTTGATGGAATTAATATATTTTGCAAAGTATCTAATTGAGATAACCAAAGTTCATTGGTGCCAAGATCAACTGAAATAATTTGATTGTCCATTGGATCAAACCATGCTGAATGCGTATGAGGATTTTTTTGTCTTTCTGATATTCCTTTTCCTTTATGCTGTTGAACGTCCAGTAAATCGGATAGTTTTCCTTTTTCACCAACCTTTAATAAGCCAACATTTCCACCTGTATAGTTAGCAACAAGTACAAAACCATCCTTATTTATTGCTAGAAAACATGGGTGAGCTCCACCCGATGAAGTTCTATTAATAAATTGTAAACTATCTTTTTGAATTAAAAATGATTCAACGGTTCCTAAACCATTTTCACTGTTTATTTCATTTACAGCGATTAAGTATTTATTATCGGAAGTTTTAGCCAAAAACGAAGGATTGTTAGATTTAGCTACTAAACCCTGAAATTGCAGGGTTCCATCATTTTTTAAACTGTATTTATAAATACCTTTACTGTCACCTTTTGTGTAAGTTCCAACATAGAAATTATGATTGTTTTGAGCAGTCAAATCTTTGCCTATAATAGTATTAATTAAAATAAATAATAAAATAAACTGTACATTCATTGTTTGTCATTTTTTATAAGAAAGTCTGTAATTCCTTAATCTCATCCCTAAATTTGGCCGCAATTAAAAAATCTAATGCTTTAGCAGCAACTTCCATATTTTTACGTTTTTCTCGAATTCGTTTTTCAATTTCTGGTTTGGCTAAATATTGTAGATCAGCTTCTGCCGCCTTTGCATTTGCTTCATCATATTGATACGTTGTGATTTGTTTTTTAGTAAGAGATTCATCAATATTTTTCTTGATCTGCGTTGGCGTTATATTGTGTTCTACATTATAAGATATTTGTTTCTCTCTCCTTCTAATAGTTTCATCAATAGTGAGTTGCATACTTTTGGTAATTTTATCAGCATACATAATAGCTCTTCCATTTATGTTTCTTGCTGCTCTTCCAACCGTTTGTGTTAGTGAACGGTGACTTCGTAAAAAACCTTCTTTATCTGCATCTAAAATTGCTACTAGCGATACTTCTGGTAGATCAAGACCTTCACGTAAAAGATTCACCCCAATTAGTACATCAAATAAACCTTTTCGCAGATCGTGCATAATTTCAACACGTTCTAAGGTATCCACATCAGAATGAATATATCTACAACGAATTTGGATTCTAGTTAAATATTTAGTCAGTTCTTCTGCCATTCTTTTCGTTAGAGTTGTAACTAAAATCCGCTCATCCTTTTCAATTCTAACATGAATTTCTTCTATAAGATCATCTATTTGATTCAAACTTGGTCTTACTTCTATTTCAGGGTCTAATAAGCCAGTCGGACGAATAACCTGTTCTACAAAAACTCCTTCTGCAAGCTGCATTTCATAATCAGCCGGAGTTGCACTTAAATAAATAACCTGGTTTTGGATTGCTTCAAATTCTTCAAACTTTAAAGGTCTATTATCCATGGCAGCAGGTAAGCGAAAACCATATTCAACCAAATTTTCTTTTCTTGAACGATCACCTCCGTACATGGCATGGGTTTGAGGTATAGTAACATGACTTTCATCTATCAACATTAAGTAATCATTTGGGAAATAATCTAACAAACAAAAAGGTCGTGTTCCTGGTTCTCTTCCGTCAAGGTAGCGGGAATAATTTTCAATTCCACTACAATAACCCAGCTCACGAATCATTTCAAGATCAAATTCGGTTCTCTCTTTTAACCTTTTGGCTTCTAAATGTTTGCCAATTTCTTTGAAATAATCTACTTGTTTTACCATATCATCTTGTATTTGATGGATGGCATTTTGTAAAACATCGGGTGAGGTTACAAATAAGTTAGCCGGATAAATATTTAAACTCTCAAATTTATCAATGATTTGATTATTAATCAGATCAAAACTTTCAATTTCTTCAATCTCATCACCAAAAAAATGGACTCTAAATCCATACTCGCCATAAGAAGGATAAATAGTAATCGTATCGCCTTTAACTTTAAAAGTTCCACTTTTAACTTCGGCATCCGACCTGGAATACAAACTTGTTACCAATCGATGTAAAAATTGAGTTCTAGCAATTACTTGATCAACTTCAATGGTAATCACATTTTTTTTAAACTCAACTGGATTACCAATACCATATAAACATGAAACAGAGGCAACAACTAAAACATCTCTCCTCCCCGAAAGGAGCGAAGAAGTTGTACTTAAACGCATGCGTTCAATCTCATCGTTGATTGAAAGATCTTTTTCAATATATAAACCGGTTGTTGGTAAATATGCTTCGGGTTGATAATAATCGTAATATGAAACAAAATACTCTACTGCATTTTCAGGAAAAAATTGCTTGAATTCAGAATACAACTGAGCTGCCAAAGTTTTATTATGCGCTAAAACTAAAGTAGGTTTTTCAACTTTTTCAATCACATTAGCAACTGTAAATGTTTTTCCAGAACCAGTTACACCAAGCAAAACCTGATATTTTTCACCTTCAATAACCCCATTTACCAATTGCTTAATTGCTTGAGGTTGATCACCGGTTGGTTTAAATTCTGATTTTAATTTAAATTGCATTTTATACCAAATTAAATTTATAATATCTTATTGAAATTGTTTATTTTTCACAATATCTTCGTTTAAACATTTGACTATAACCAAGGCTATACTAAAATATTATGCCTCAATCTTGTAAAAATTAATTCAATTCAATTCAATTCAATTTTACGACATTACAAAATCAAATTGGTATTACAAAAATAATGTAATTTGCAATTAAATAAATCAAAAATTTATTGGAAAAGTAATTTTAAAAATAATAAACCCTTATTTTAGTAACCAAACAAAGAATTATGTTACATAAAGAAAAGATGAAAAAGTATTGGAAAGAGAATCTTCGATATTTGGCGATACTACTAACTATCTGGTTTATAGTTTCTTATGTTTTTGGGATTTTGTTGGTTGAACAATTAAATACCGTCAAATTAGGAGGTTTTAAATTGGGGTTCTGGTTTGCTCAACAAGGTGCAATGTATGTATTTGTTATTTTAATTTTTGTTTATGTTAGATTGATGAATAGATTGGATAAAAAATATAACGTTGATGAATAATTTTTTATAAATATCATGGGAATATTAACATGGACATGGATACTTGTAGGGATAACTTTTGCAATTTATATAGGAATTGCAATATGGGCTCGGGCAGATTCTTCCAAAGAATTTTATATTGCCGGTGGAGGTGTTCCACCAATTATTAATGGAATGGCTACAGCAGCAGATTGGATGTCAGCAGCTTCCTTTATCTCCTTAGCCGGAATTGTATCTTTTACAGGATATGATGGATCTGTTTATTTGTTAGGGTGGACTGGAGGTTATGTTTTACTTGCATTATTATTGGCACCTTATCTTAGAAAATTTGGAAAGTTTACAGTTCCTGATTTTATTGGAGACAGATATTATTCCAATGTAGCTCGTTTTGTAGCCATAATTGCAGCTTTGATGGTTTCATTTACTTATGTAGCAGGACAAATGCGTGGTGTTGGAATCGTATTTTCAAGATACTTAGAAGTTGATATTGATACAGGAGTTTATATTGGGATGACCATAGTTTTATTCTATGCTGTTTTAGGAGGAATGAAAGGAATTACTTATACGCAAGTTGCTCAATATTGTGTTTTGATATTTGCTTTTATGGTTCCCGCCATATTTATTTCGATTCAAATGACAGGGAATCCTATTCCTCAATTAGGTTTTGGAGGTACAGGTGAAGATGGCGTTTATTTGTTGGATAAATTAGATGGTTTACAACAAGAACTTGGTTTTCACGAATATACTTCTGGTAGTAAATCAATGATGGATATTTTTGCTATTACTTTGGCATTAATGGTTGGGACAGCTGGTTTACCTCATGTTATTGTTAGATTTTTTACCGTACCTAAAGTTAAAGACGCACGTATATCTGCAGGCTGGGCATTGTTATTTATTGCAATATTATACACTACGGTACCAGCAATTGCAGTTTTTTCAAGAATCAATTTAATTGAAACAGTAAGTGAAAAAAAGTATGATGAATTACCTGATTGGTTTGGTAATTGGGAAACAACGGGATTGATAAAATTTGAAGACAAAAATAAAGATGGTATTGTACAATATGTAGCTGATGAATCTACAAATGAATTATCTATTGATCGCGATATTATGGTTTTGGCAAACCCTGAAATTGCTAAACTTCCAAATTGGGTTATAGCTCTTGTCGGAGCAGGTGGATTGGCAGCTGCTCTATCAACCGCAGCAGGATTACTTTTGGTTATTGCATCTTCAATTTCGCATGATCTTATTAAAAAAATGATTAATCCAAATATATCTGAAAAAAGCGAATTGGTTGCAGCACGTTTAAGTGCAGTTGTGGCAGTAATGGTTGCTGGATGGTTCGGAATTAATCCGCCAGGATTTGTCGCTGCAGTTGTTGCATTGGCATTTGGTTTAGCAGCAGCATCATTTTTTCCGGCAATAGTATTAGGTATTTTTTATAAACGGATGAATAAAGAAGGTGCCATTGCAGGAATGGTTGTAGGTCTATTATTTATGTCCTACTATATTTTAAAGTTTAAATTTGGAATTTTTGATGGAGGAAGAGAAGCAGTAAATGGACTTAAAGAAAACTGGTGGTTTGGAATTTCCCCAGAAGGATTTGGTTCTGTTGCCATGCTTGTTAATTTTATTGTTTCCATAACAATCTCTAAATTCACACCTGATCCTCCACAGGAAGTGCAAGAAATTGTAGAAAATATAAGAATTCCATCCGGAGCTAGAGGAGCATCAGATCATTAATAGTTACTCTAACAGGGATTTATTGTATTCCATAGAAAAAACTAATTGAATAAATATTTTTTTTACTAATTTAGGAGACTAATAAATATTTATATCAAAACATTAGCTAAATGAGTAATTACCACATTAAAAACTTAGAAGAGTACTTTCAAATTCATAGAAAATCGGTTAGAAATCCAGAAATATTTTGGGAAGAAGTAGCTGAAGAACATTTTATTTGGCGAAAAAGATGGGATAAAGTGTTAAGTTGGGATTTTAAAAAACCTGAAGTAAAATGGTTTGAAGGAGCTAAGCTAAATATTACTGAAAACTGTATTGACAGGCATTTAAGAATTCGTGGAGAGAAAACAGCTATTCTATTTGAACCAAATGACCCCAATGAAAAAGCAGAACATATTACATATCAGCAATTATATGAAAGGGTAAATCAATTTGCAAATGTGTTAAAAGACCAGGGTATTAAAAAAGGAGATAGAGTGTGTATTTATTTACCTATGATTCCTGAACTTGCTATTTCAACCTTGGCATGTGCTAGAATAGGAGCAATCCATTCGGTGGTTTTTGCCGGATTTTCAGCAACAGCTTTAGCAACAAGAATCAATGATAGTGATTGTAAAATGGTCATTACTTCAGATGGTTCTTATAGAGGTTCAAAAACTATTGATCTAAAAGGGATTGTTGATGAAGGTCTTGAAGATTGTCCTGGTGTGGAAACAGTTTTGGTAGCAAAGCGCATTAATTCTGATATTAAAATGAAAGAAGATCGTGATAAATGGTTGCAACCTTTGTTAGATGATGCTTCTAAAGAATGTGAGCCGGAAATAATGGATGCTGAAGATCCTTTATTTATTCTATATACTTCCGGTTCAACCGGAATGCCAAAAGGTATGGTTCATACCACTGGTGGTTATATGGTTTATACAGCTTATACCTTTAAAAACGTTTTTCAATATTTAGAAGATGATATTTATTGGTGTACTGCAGATATTGGCTGGATTACCGGGCATAGTTATATTGTGTACGGACCATTGGCAAATGGAGCAACTACGGTAATGTTTGAAGGTGTTCCAAATTTCCCTGACTGGGGAAGGTTTTGGGAAATAGTTGAAAAGCATAAGATCACTCAGTTTTACACTGCTCCAACAGCAATTCGTGCTCTTGCAAAAGAAAATTTAGAATTTGTTGAAAAATATAATTTATCATCTTTAAAAGTACTTGGCTCAGTTGGTGAACCAATCAATGAAGAAGCCTGGCACTGGTATAATGATAATATTGGTAAAAAGAAAAATCCTATTGTAGATACCTGGTGGCAAACGGAAACCGGCGGAATAAT
>DAOVTF010000258.1 GCA_030633225.1 Flavobacteriaceae bacterium | reverse complement strand
GCAGAAGATAAAGTTGCTCCCCAGATTCCGGCAACAACTGCAGGTGCAAACCAGGCTATTTTCATTAAAATATTATAATCTGTTTTTAATACTTCAGAATTGATATTATATGCCATATAAACGGCAAGTATTAGATATACAATTAATCCTACGCCAATAGCTGATAATGTTCCAACAGGAATTGATTTTTTAGGGTCTTTCAAATCTCCACTCATTGCAATTCCTGCTGTAAAACCAGTAACTGCCGGAAAAAATATGGCAAATACAACTTCTAAAGGCACGGATCCTTCGGTTGATAACATTGGTACAGATTCTGGTGCAAACTCCGTAGTACCAAAGAAAATTGAGATCAATGAAATAATAATTGCTGCAAGAATAAAAAATTGAGCTTTTAATGCAACTGATGTGCTAATTAATGCTAAAGCAGTAATCGATATCAGAGCTATAGTTCCGGTAATTCTATAGTCGTTAATGGTTGAACCAAAGCCAAAATAGCCATTAAAACTTTCGGCAAAACCTATTAAATACAGGGCAATAGAAAACGCTGTTCCAACATACAATGCAATACCAATAGAACCTCCAATAGGTATTCCCATACTTCTAGACAATACATAATATATACCTCCAGCTCCAATTTTTTTATCTGTTGCCACTGAGGATACACTTAAACCAGTTGTAACTGCTATAACATGAGCAATAACTATAATAATAATGGCACCAATAAGTCCAGCGTTTCCAACAACCCAGCCTAAACGCATATACATTATAACACCTAAGATGGTTAAGATAGAAGGTGTAAAAACTCCTGCAAATGCACCAAATTTATCTTTTTTAGCCATTTATTAAAAATCAGTATAAAATTTATAAAAACTGTATTTGTTCAGTGTAAATAAGAACCATAAAGTTTTTTCAGTCTCAAATATATGGATTACAACGTAATCAAATAATATTTCATATCTAAATCTTAACATTTTTTTAGCATTAACACAGTAACGAGCAAGCAATCTTTCCGTCTTTTTATAAAAGGCCACTGCAAAAGCTTTTATAAAAACACTAATATTTATATAAACAATGATAAAAACAAACCTAAATATTGCAATGATCATTACGGTTTTCTTTATATCATTGAATTTGATCTCACAAAGTAGAATTCAAGCGGTCACTATTTCTTATAATGCTAAAACTTCCCATTGGCTAAACTCTAAAGATAATAACATCCAGGTTATTAGTATATTGGGCACTAAAAATATTGCAGAGTTAAAAAAACTAGATCAATTTGCAGAAAAATATGGAAGCAAAAATGTTTCTTTTATTGCCATTACTGATAAACAAAACGACAGTTTAAATAATTTGATCAAAGACGAGATCAAAAATTATCAGTATTTATCAAAAAATGACAACCTAAAAGTTTTTAATACCTATCAAACAGGTATGTTTAAAGTGTTTCCTATTCATGTTATCATCAATAATGAGGGTAAGATTATCTATAAAAAGAAAGGAAACTCCAATAATATAGAAAATAAATTGGCCAAAAGAATTGATAAATTACTAGATCAGTATGGAAAAGAAACAAATTTCGTAGAACTTCAATATACCGTTCGGTGATATTTTATTAACACTTCGGATCTATAAATTTCATTTCTCCATCTTTATAGGATATTGCAAATGGTATTTCTTCAAAAGTACATCGTGGTTCAATGGTAAATTGAACTCTTCCAAAAACTACAAATTTTTCTTTTGTTTTTAGTTGCAAAGATTGCTTGTACGTTGTATTAACGTGTACCCAATTTACAAGTCCATTGGTAAAAGGGTGGGAGTCATACTCTTCAATAGATCGAGGAGTTTCTATGACATCACCTTTAAAATTGAGGTTATTATAGCTTCCTAAATCCATATTGAATTTTCCTGAAAAATCTCTTTTGGCATTTGGAGATATATAATACGACTCATTATACAATTCTATAGCAATTACTAAAGTAGGATTCTGATTATCTGCATTTTCTATTTTAAAATGGAGGGTATAATCTTTATCATTTACAGTAAACTCTTTAAATGATTCAAGGCTCTCAATTTTTACGGTTTCTTGAAGAATTGTTTTGGTTTGTTGTTCACTTATACTAAAAGTGATGCTTAATAGTAGTACCAAGGATGTTGTTAAAATGTTCATTTTCTGATTGTTTTAGATGATTATTAATTCTTTATTGTTTATGATTACAGATGTTAGCACGAAGAACTACCATTTCTAAAGTACTCCAGACCTTATGATTAAATTCTTTGGGTGAAAACCTAAATATAATAAGAGATTTATTAGTTTTCTTACAATACTTTTTTTCAACCAGAACGTTTAGTGATATATTTTCTTTTGTTCTTAAATTATCGAAAAAGCTGATAATTCCGCTATACTTAATCAAGTCAATAGAACTCTCCATTTTATGAAATTGGGTTATTGTATTTTTCGAATTCATTAACCCATCAAAATAAGTTTTCAAATCCATTTCCAATTCCTTTTCTGAATTTACTTGATTTCCTTCAACGTCCCAAACAAATACATAGGACCAAAAATTAGGACTGTCTTTCTGTGACCATCCTTTAGGAAACTGAGCTTCTTCTACTCCTTTATAGTTAATTTCTTGTGCAAATTTTATTGGAAAAGTAAAAACTTCTTTGCTCCAGATACTATCCGTCACTAACAAGTTAAATTTAACTTGTTCATTTTTTAATTCATTTTGAGCAACCAATGATATTGAGAAACTTATAATATATATAAATGTTATTATGATAATTTTCATATACTAATATTATTTTGATGTAAAACTAACTCCAACCAATAACTAAATATGTCAAAAAAATGTAAAAGAAGTGTCAACACTTGTAAAAAGTCATGAAAATGTATGTTATTTACATAGATTTATGAGTAACATAACCAAATATTTCTTTAGAAGCTTTACAATCCTTGTGATTTTCACTTGCATATTGTCATGTTCAAGTGAGCGAACTGAAGAGTTTTCAGGAATTGTAAAAGTGTCTTTACGTGATGTCGGACATCGATTATTATTGGCTAATCAAGATTCTACATCTTTAGTATTACCAGTCGTGATGTTAGATAAATTAAAATATCAATTATCATTTGAAAAGCATTTATCCATTGAACCGAATAGTTTGGTAGCTATAGTTAAAAGCAGCTTTCAAAAAGCAGGATTGCCTCAGGATTATCTTGTAGAAGTAATTCAATGCAAAGATGAAGAAGTAGCTTATAGTTATGAGATAAAGCTTAGTCAAGAAAATGATATTATCCCTTGTCGAGGTAGAATTTTACCGAATGTATGTTATATAATAAATGTTAGGTTTGCAAATACACCAAAGACTATTACCAGCAACTCTAGGTTTTTATATTTACTAGCACTTGGTTTTTTATTATTAGTTGCATTTGTTTTTTACAAAAGAAAAAACAAAGGTATTCTTGGAGT
>DAOVTF010000066.1 GCA_030633225.1 Flavobacteriaceae bacterium | reverse complement strand
TTGTAGTTCCAATAATTGGATCACCACCAATACCAATAGCAGTTGTTATTCCTAAGCCTTGTTTTACAACTTGATCAGCTGCTTCATAGGTTAATGTTCCCGATTTAGAAACAATACCAACTTTACCCTTTTTAAAAACAAATCCTGGCATGATACCAACTTTTGCCTCTTCAGGAGTTATTACACCTGGGCAGTTAGGACCAACCAATCTGCAATCTCTTTGATCAATATATGATTTCACTTTTACCATATCAGCAGTAGGAATTCCTTCAGTAATACAAATAATTACTTTAATTCCTGCTTCTGCAGCCTCCATAATAGCATCAGCAGCAAAGGCTGGTGGTACAAAAATAATTGAAGTATCCGCACCAACTTCTTTCACTGCATTAGAAACAGTATTAAATACGGGTTTGTCAAGATGTTTTTGACCTCCTTTACCAGGAGTTACACCGCCAACTACATTTGTTCCGTATTCGATCATTTGAGTAGCATGAAAAGTTCCTTCGCTACCCGTAAAACCTTGAACTATTATTTTTGAATCTTTATTTACTAAAACACTCATTTTTATATTATTTATCGATTATATTATTATTTTATCAAATAGAATTTTAACTGTACAAAAATAAATTATTGTATTTGAATTAAACTTATATTATTTCATTTTTTTTAGTAATTCAGGTAACTTCTTAATTGCTATCAATTCTTTTAGTCTGTCACGTAATTCAGTTACCGGTGAACCCCAGTAAACTTTACCTCCTTCAATTGATTTTGAGACACCTGATTGCGCCATTAATACAGCCTTTTTACCAATAGTAATTCCGCTAACTATACCACATTGCCCCCAAATAGTTACTTCATCTTCAATAATAGTACAACCAGCAACTGCTGTAAGTGAAGCTAGTAAGCACTTTTTACCTATAATTGTATCATGACCAATTTGTATCAAATTGTCGAGTTTCGATCCTTCACCAATTGTTGTATCACCTGTTACTCCTTTATCTATAGTGCAATTAGCTCCAATATCAACATTGTCTTTTACTACTACTCTGCCACAAGAAATCAATTTATCAAAACCACTAGGTCTATTTTTGTAATAAAAAGCATCAGCTCCCAATACAGTCCCAGAATGAATGGTAACATTATTCCCAATGATACAGTTATCATAAATAGATACATTGGGATGTATTACACAATTTTCGCCAATAACCACATTGTTTCCTATAAAGGCATTAGCCTGGATTATAGTATTTTTACCGATTTTTGCGGAGTCGGCAATACTTTGGTTTGCTGGCTGAAAAGGTTTAAAATGATTAGATAATTTATTAAAATCCCTAAAAGGATCATTAGAAATCAATAATGCTTTTCCTTTTGGGCATTCCACCTTTTTATTAATTAAAATAACTGTTGCAGCCGATTTTAAAGCTTTATCATAATACTTTGGATGATCAACAAAAACAACATCGCCATTTTCAACTACATGAATTTCATTAATTCCCTTTACAGGAAAACTATCATCTCCAATATATTTAGTTTTAGTAAGTTGAGCAATTTCTTTTAATGTATAAGTTCTAGGAAATTTCATATAAAATTATTCTTTAACTCTTTCCATATAACTACCTTTTTCAGTTTCTATTTTTATTTTGTCACCTTCATTGATAAAAAGGGGAACATTAACTTTTGCACCAGTTTCGACTATTGCCGGTTTTGTTGCATTTGTTGCTGTATTTCCTTTTACTCCAGGTTCTGTATGGGCAACTTTCAAATATACATGCGTAGGCATTTCTACGGATAATGGTAATTCATCTGAAGTACGAATAATAATAGTAACAATTTCTCCTTCTTTCATCAAATCAGGTGCATCTAAAGAATCTTTTTCCAAAGTAATTTGATTATAATCATCAGTATTCATAAAATGGTAAGTATCTCCTTCGGGATATAAATACTGGTATTTTCGAGTTTCAACTCTCACTTCATCAATTTTATGTCCTCCCGAAAAAGTATTATCAATTACTTTACCTGTTGTTAAACTTTTAAGTTTAGTTCTAACAAAAGCCGGCCCTTTACCGGGTTTAACATGTTGAAATTCAATAATTTTAAAAGTATCATTATTGTAAACAATACAAAGTCCTTTTTTAATATCTGCGGTACTAGCCATATTTTTCTTTCTTTTTAATAATTACTGGCATAACCTTTCATTATACCTCGTTGTGAGTTTCTTATAAATGTTAATATTTCATCTCTTTCAGGACTAACATCCATTTCAGCTTCTAAAATTCTTGAAGCTTGTGTAGTATTATTGTTTTTTTGAAATAAAATTCGATAAATATTTTGAATCTCATTAATCTTTTTGGAATCGAAACCTCGTCTACGTAATCCAATTGAATTAATGCCAATATAAGATAAAGGTTCTTTTGCTGCCTTAACATAAGGTGGAACATCTTTTCTAATTAAAGAGCCCCCTGAAACCATCGCATGTTTTCCTATATGAATAAACTGATGAACACCAGATAAACCCCCAATTATTGCATATTCACCTATTTCAACATGACCTGCTAAGGTTACAGCATTAACAAGAATAACGTTATTTTTCAGAATACAATCATGTGCAACATGAGCAGTAGCCATTATCAAGCAATTATCACCAATAACAGTTTTGCCATACGCTTTTGTTCCTCTATTTATTGTTGCACATTCCCTAATTGTTACATTATTTCCAATTTGAGTAATAGAATCTTCATCTTCAAATTTTAAATCTTGAGGAATAGCAGAAATAACAGCGCCAGGAAAAATTCTACAATTTTTTCCAATTCTTGCCCCTTCCATTATGGTAACATTTGAACCTATCCATGTTCCCTCACCAATTTTAACATTGTTATGAATGGTTGTAAAAGGTTCAATTACCACATTTGTGGCGATTTTTGCTCCAGGATGGATATATGCTAAGGGTTGATTCATAAATATTATTTTATAAATTAAATTTTAATCTTTTTTATTTTTCACTATTTGAGCCATTAATTCAGCTTCAACTACCAATTTATTATTTGCATAACCATAAGCCTGCATATGACAAATTCCTCTTCTAATTGGATCAATTAATTCGGCTTTAAAAATAAGGGTATCACCTGGTAAAACTTTTTGTTTAAATTTAACATTATTCATTTTCATGAAATAGGTCAAATAATTTTCAGGATCGGGAACGGTACTTAAAACTAAAACTCCTCCACATTGAGCCATTGCTTCAACTTGAAGAACACCAGGCATTACAGGAGCTCCAGGAAAATGTCCAACAAAAAATGGTTCATTCATGGTTACATTTTTCATACCAACAACATGTGTTTCAGACAATTCAATAATTCTATCAATCAATAAAAATGGCGGACGATGTGGTAAAATATCCATAATTTGATGAATATCCATTAAAGGCGGTAAACTAAGATCAAATTGAGGAACTTTATTCCGCTTCTCAATTTTAATCATCTTCATCATTTTTTTTGCGAAATTAGTATTGATTTTATGCCCGGGTTTTGTAGCAATTACTTTACCTTTTATTTTTACACCAATTAATGCTAAATCGCCAATAACATCTAATAATTTATGACGAGCTGCTTCATTTGCCCAATGGAGTGTTAGGTTATCTAAAATTCCATTGGCTTTTACTTTTATATCTTCCTTTTTAAACGCTTTACTTAATTTCTTCATAGTTTCATCTGATAATTTATTATCAACATAAACTATGGCATTATTTAAGTCACCGCCTTTAATCAGATCATTATCTAAAAGCATTTCAATTTCATGTAAAAAACTAAAAGTTCTGGCAGCTGCTATTTCCGATTTAAAATCGCTAATATCTTTTAAGGTAGCATTTTGCGTACCTAAAATTTTTGTTCCAAAATCAACCATGGTTGTAACCTCATAGTGATCTGACGGCATTACCATTATTTCACTTCCTGTATCTTCATCTTTAAATGAAATTATTTCTTTTACTTCATATATTTCCCTCTCAGCATCTTGCTCTTCAATTCCAGCTCTTTCTAATAGTTCAATAAAATACTTTGATGATCCATCCATAATTGGAGGTTCGGGAGCACTTAATTCAATAATAATATTATCAATATTTAATCCAACTATTGCAGCAAGAACATGTTCAGAAGTGTTAATGATAACACCATTTCTTTCAAGGTTTGTTCCTCTTTGTGTGTCAGTTACATAACATGCTAAAGCTTCTAATTCAGGCTGTCCTTCAAGGTCCGTTCTTCTAAACTTATAACCGGTATTTACCGGTGCCGGTTTAAATGTTAAATCAACATTTTTACCTGTATGTAAACCAATACCTTTTATTGAAACTTCTTTTTGAATAGTATTTTGCTTAATACTCATTTTATGATTCTTTAGTATTAATTATTTTTTCTATTTCATCTACCCTTTTGGCTAAAATTGGAAGATTTTTAAAATGAACATATGATTTATTATAATCACCATATTGCAAAGCAGGGCTTCCTTGAACGGCTTCATTATCTTTTATAGATCTGCCAATTCCTGACTGAGCCTGGATTTTAACATTGTCTCCTATAATAATATGTCCAACTACTCCAACTTGCCCTCCAATTCTACAATTTTTACCAATTTTTGTTGATCCTGCAATACCTGTTTGTGCTGCAATCACAGTATTTTGACCAACTTCAACATTATGTGCTATTTGAATTTGATTATCTAATTTTACACCTTTTCTAATAATAGTTGAACCCAAAGTTGCTCTATCAACAGTGGTGCCCGAACCGATATCAACATTATCTTCAATTATAACATTACCAATTTGAGGAACTTTATTATATTCTCCTTTTTCATTTGGAACAAAACCAAAACCATCACTACCAATTATAACTCCTGAATGAATGGTGCAATTATTACCTATCTCAGATTCAGAATAAATTTTAGCTCCTGAAAAAATAGTAGTATCATTTCCAATGATTACATTATCTCCAATAAATACATTTGGGTAAATATTTACGTTATTACCAATCACAGAATTCTTCCCTAAATAAGCAAAAGCACCTATATAGATATTATCACCATATTTAGATGTTTTATCTATAAAATTTGGAGATTCAATTCCCGATTTATCCAATTTAATCTCATTGTAATACTCTAATAATTTGGTAAATGCTTTATAAGCATCTTCTACTTTAATCAAAGTAGTTTCAATTTCTGTTTCAGGAATAAAATCCTTATTAACTATAGCTATGGAAGCTTTAGTTGTATATAAAAACGAATTATATTTTGGATTTGATAAAAAGGTTAAAGAACCGGTTTCTCCTTCTTCAATTTTAGAAAGTTTAAAAACTTCTTGATTAGGATTTCCATGTACTTCACCATCAAGAATTTCTGAGATTTGTGTGGCTGTAAACTTCAAAGGTTTGAATTTATTATTTCAATTAATTAATACAAAAATACTAAAAATTACTAACCATTTGATATTATTATAAATTCTTAGGATAACAAAGAAAATATTTAGTAACTGTTTTTGAAAGGGCTTTAATACTTAAGTTGTCTGATGCCCTAGAAATATCCTTAATTTCCCCTGTTTTACATAATATGTTTATTTGTTCATTTATAGTACTATATGCCTTATTTGTAACTTTTCCTTTAAAAATTAAATAACTTAAATCTTCTTGTTTTACATTAAATTTTTCAAGAACTTTTTTTTCTAAACCATTATAATAATTTTCAGAAAATTTTTCAATTTGCATTTCAACTTTAGGTAATTTTCTATTAATTATTGATCTACTCAAGTAAGATAAAATGAAATCTTCATGATCCATCCATAATTTAATTGCAGATATAACATCTACATCGTCTAATTTAGAAAACAAATTTAATGTTTCATTGTCAAAGGTATTACTATCTGATTTTAAAAAATACTTCAAGGCATCGCTGCACGGTATATCAATTCCTTTTTTAATTAGCTCTTTTGCTCTTTGTAATGTTTTAACCAATATGTTTTCTGCAGCTAAACCTGTTTTATGTAAATATACTTGCCAATACATTAACCTTCTTGAAACAATGAATTTTTCAACAGAATAAATTCCTTTATATTCAATAACTAAACTATCATTTTTAACATTTAGCATGGTAATTAACCTTTCAGAATTAATATTTCCTTCAGGTACTCCACTATAAAAACTATCTCGTTTTAAATAATCTAGCCTATCCATATCTAACTGACTAGAAATTAGTTGGCGCATAAATCTTTTATAGTATTTACCTGTAAAAATTTGAATAGCCAAATTCAGTTTACCATCAAATTCCTCATTTAAATATTCCATAAATTTTGGTGAAATATCTTCATGGTTAGTGTTTTCAACAATACTATGTTCTAAAGCATGTGAAAAGGGTCCGTGTCCAATATCATGCAATAAAATTGCAAGGTATAAAGCTTCTTCCTCTTCATTGCTAATTTCAATATTTTTCATTCTAAGAACCTCTATAGCTTTTTTCATTAAAAAACCACATCCTAAAGCATGGTGAAATCTAGTATGGTGAGCTCCAGGATATACCAAATATGATAATCCCATTTGGGATATTCTTCTTAATCTCTGAAAATAAGGGTGTTCAATTATATTAAAAATTAAAGAATTTTCTACGGTAATAAATCCGTAAATTGGATCGTTAAAAATTTTAATTTTTTGCAAAATAGTATCTTTGTTTTTTGTACTTTTCAGAATTCAATTTCTAACAAAATACAATTAGAAAACAAAAATAAAGGATTAATTTAAATAATCACATTTAATATATTTATAATGAGTTTAGCAAAGATACTTTGGGTTGATGACGAGATTCAATTACTTAAACCTCATATCTTATTTTTAGAGAAAAAAAACTATGAGGTTACGCCATGTACAAATGGTGCTGATGCAGTTCAAATTGTGGGTGAAGAACAATTTGATATAGTTTTTTTAGATGAAAATATGCCAGGTCTTTCCGGATTAGAAACTTTATCTCAGATTAAAGAAAAACTTCCTAATTTACCTGTTATTATGATCACTAAAAGTGAAGAAGAATACATAATGGAAGAAGCAATTGGTTCAAAAATTGCCGATTATTTGATCAAACCTGTAAATCCAAACCAAATATTACTAAGTTTAAAAAAGAATTTAGATACTTCGCGTTTAGTTTCTGAAAAAACTACATCGAACTATCAGCAAGAATTTCGAAAAATAGCTATGGATCTTGCTATGGTAAATACTTATGATGATTGGATTAATTTATATAAAAAATTAGTTCATTGGGAAATTCAATTAGAATCAATCTCAGATGTTGGTATGACAGAAATTTTAGAAAGCCAAAAAGAAGAAGCAAATTCACAATTTTATAAATTTATTAAAAAGAATTATCAAGATTGGTTTCAAGGAAATGATAAACCAATTTTATCGCACACCTTGTTTAAAGATGTAATTGTCCCGAAATTGGATACTAAAAATGGAACCTTATTAGTGGTTATTGATAATTTACGTTATGATCAGCTTCGTGTATTAGAGCCAATTATTAATAACTATTATAAAATAATTGATGAAACTACTTTTTATAGTATTCTTCCAACAGCAACGCAATATGCTAGAAATGCAATTTTTTCTGGACTAATGCCATTGGATATGGAGAAAAAATATCCTAATTATTGGAAAAATGATACGGATGAAGGAGGTAAAAATTTATATGAAAATGAATTTTTAACAGAACAGATCAAAAGATTAAAACTAAATATTAAGCATGAATATTACAAAATAACCAATTTGTATTCTGGTAGAGATCTTGCGAATAATTTTGCAAAAACTAAAGATAATGACCTTACTGTTATAGTTTATAATTTTGTTGATATGCTTTCTCATTCAAGAACTGAGATGGAAATGATTAAAGAATTAGCTAGTGATGATAAGGCTTATAGATCGTTGACTGTTAGTTGGTTTAAAAATTCACCGCTTTTAGAGATTATCCAAAAAGCTCAAAAAATGGGTCTAAAATTAATTATTACTACCGATCATGGTACAATAAATACTACCAAACCGTCTAAAGTAGTTGGAGATAAGAATATTAGCTCAAATTTAAGATATAAAACTGGTAGAAGTTTAACTTACAATGAAAAGGAGGTTTATGAAGTTAAGAATCCAAAAGATATTTACTTACCAACTATCAATTTAAGTAGCTCATTTGTATTTGCAAAAGAAAATTACTTTTTTGCCTATCCAAATAATTATAACCATTTTGTAAAGTATTTTAAAAACACCTATCAACATGGTGGAGTATCTTTAGAGGAAATGATTATTCCATGTATAACTTTGGAGCCTAAAAAGTAAATTTCTATTTATGTTTTATTCTTGAATATTTTATTGAATCGTGAAAAATAAATTTAAAATTTAATGATTTAATACCTCTTTTATAAAAGAAATTTCAGAATTTTACATGAATTAAAATCAATTACAAATATTTAATTTTTTTCAAAAATGAAAAAACATAATTTTAGTGCAGGTCCTTGTATTTTACCACAAGAAGTATTGAAACAAGCTTCAAAAGCAGTTCTTAATTTTAATGACTTAGA
>DAOVTF010000220.1 GCA_030633225.1 Flavobacteriaceae bacterium | reverse complement strand
TGGAATCGTTTTTTGTCCGTTTGGTTTATTAATATCCGATGCTATTTTTGCAATAAATTTACTTGACGATATACCGGCAGAAGCATTTAGACCAACCTCATCAAAGATTCTTTTTCTAATCTCTTTAGCTATTAATGTTGCCGAAAGCATATTGTGTTTATTATATGTAACGTCTAAATAAGCCTCATCTAAAGAAAGTGGTTCGACTAAATCAGTATATTCAAAAAATATTTTTCTTAATATTTTTGATATTTCTTTATACCTATCAAATCGGGGCTTTATAAAAATAAGCTGTGGACAATTTTTTCTTGCTACAACTCCGCTCATGGCAGAACGGATACCAAATTTTCGAGCTTCATAACTCGCTGCCGAAACTACTCCTCTTTCTCCACCTCCACCAACTGCAACAGGTTTTCCTAATAAATCCGGATTATCCAATTGCTCAACCGAGGCATAAAAAGCATCCATATCAATATGAATTATTTTTCTTTGCAGCATTTTTTCCATGACCATGTAAATCTAAAATATTTATCATTAAACCTCAATAATTCACTCACAAAAAATCATAAAAATGACTTACTTTTGCTCAATGGCAAGAAAAAAGAAATCTCATTTATTTGAAAACCTTGAAATAATAGATGTAGCTGCTAAAGGTAAGGCTGTTGCTAAGGCACCTGACGGAAGAGTTATATTTATTCCAAGTGCCGTACCTGGCGATATTGTTGATATTCAAACTGGTAGAAAAAGAAAATCTTTTTATGAAGGTAAAGTTGTTAAATTTCATAAATTATCAGATAAAAGGACGGAACCGATTTGTGATTATTTTGGTGTATGCGGAGGTTGTAAATGGCAAAATATGAAATATGAAGAACAGCTTTTTTACAAACAAAAAGAAGTTACCAATAATTTGATTAGAATTGGTCATTTAGAGTTACCCAACATAACTCCAATTGCTGGATGTAAAGAAATTTATTTTTACCGTAATAAAATGGAATTCTCCTTTTCTGATTCCCGTTGGCTTACCCTAGATGAGATTAAAAGCGGTAAAGAATTTGATAATAAAAATGCATGTGGCTTTCATATTCCTAGAATGTGGGATAAAATTTTAGATATTGATAAGTGCCATTTACAAGAAGACCCTTCCAATGATATTAGAAATTCAATAAAAGAATTTGCTAAAAAAAATAATCTTAGTTTTTTTAACCCTAGAAATCAACACGGGCTTTTACGAACCTTAATGATTCGTATCTCATCCATTGGAGAGATTATGATTGTGATTCAGTTCTTTGAAGATCATTTGGAAAAAAGAGAGCTTTTACTAAATTATGTTGCCAAATCATTTCCTGAAATCACATCTTTACAATATGTAATTAATAATAAAGGTAATGATACGATATATGATCAGGAAGTTGTCTTATTTAAAGGTAAAGATCATATTTTTGAAAATATGGAAGGATTACAATTTAAAATAAATGCAAAATCTTTTTACCAAACAAATTCTGTACAAGCATATGAATTATATAAAATAACTAGAAGTTTTGCTAATTTAACTGGAAAGGAATTAGTTTATGATCTTTATACAGGAACGGGGACAATAGCTCAATTTGTAGCTAAAAAAGCTAAAAAAATAATTGGTATTGAATCTGTTCCGGAAGCAATTATCGATGCAAAAGAAAATGCAAAATTAAATAAAATAGATAATGTAGATTTTTTTGTTGGTGATATGGCTAAAATTTTTACTAAAGATTTTATTGATCAAAATGGCAAACCCGATGTGATCATAACCGATCCACCAAGAGATGGAATGCACAAAAAAGTTGTAGAACAAATACTACATATTTTACCTGAAAAAGTGGTTTATGTTAGTTGTAATTCGGCAACACAAGCTAGAGACCTTGCTTTAATGAAAGAAGATTATAAAATTATGAAAACACAAGCAGTAGATATGTTTCCACAAACGCATCACGTAGAAAACGTTGTGCTTTTGGAAAAACGTTGATTTGTTTATTTGTAGATTTGTTTAATTTTAGAAATTCAATCTCTATAGATATAGTGATCTCTCAAACTAATTAGATTCAAAATTATTAAAATGAAAAAATACACCTTCTACACTACATTATCCATTATATTTCTTTCCATATTATGGAGTTGTGAAAAAGATGACATTTGTATTGAAGAGACTACTCCTTATTTAATAATTCGTTTTTACGATAATTCTGAACCAGAAGAATTTAAAAAAGTAACTGCATTAAAAGTACAAATTGAAGGTGTTTCTGGAGATTATTTTAATGAAACTATTACATTATTGACTGATTCTATAGCAGTTCCAATAAAAGCAAATGACGACATTACTAAATTCAAACTAATTTTAAACGGTAGTGATAATGATCTTGATAATGACAATGAAGATATTTTTGATCTTAATTATACCCGTGAAGATGTTTTTGTGTCAAGGTCTTGTGGTTATAAAACCATTTATCACGATACAACTACTACTTTAATAAACGATAATGAAAATTGGATTGTGTCTATTGAAACAATCGTTGATCCTCAAAACATAATAAATCAAAAATCAGCACATGTTAAAATATTCCATTAACATAATCATCTTTCTGTTTTCTATATCTCTTTTTTCTCAAACTAAGTTAAAAGATCATTCAACATATAAGGATAGATATGGATTGAGAGTTGGAATAGATATTTTTCAACCTATTTATTCGCTTTTTGATGAGGATAAAAATGGATTAGAAATTGTTGCTGATTATCGAGTTTCAAAGCGATTTTTTATCGCTACCGAGTTTGGTTATTCAGAAGCTACAACACAAGAAGATTTTTATAATTTTTATACTAATGGACAATTTATAAAAGTTGGAGCCGATTTTAATGCATATAAGAATTGGATTGGTATGGAAAATGTTATTGTAGTTGGTTTAAGGTACGGCTTTAGTACATTTGATCAAACAGTAAATGAATATGCTATTAATGCCGATCCGTTTTTACCACCACAAACTATTTCAACACCAACAACTTATGATGGTCTTAATGCCCAATGGATAGAATTAGTTTTAGGCATTAAAGTTGAAGTAATACATAATATTTTTTTAGGATTTAGTTTTAGAGGTAACCAAATGATTAGCTCAAAAGACCCTGATAATTTTAAAAATTTATATGTGCCAGGTTTCAATAGAGTTTATTTAAATGATAACGGATTTAGTTTTAATTATACTATTTCTTATTTAATACCTTTGTATAGAAAATAATTTTTTAACATGAGTAAAAAAGTAATTTCATTTTTTAGTTTTGGTTTCGTACTAATTATAGTTGGCGCAATTGGGAAGATTTTAGAATGGGAACAAGCAACAGTAATTTTAGCTACTGGTTTGGTATTTGAAACTATTGCAATTATAATTCTTGCATGGGGTAAAATAAATAAAAATGAATAATTCAAGTCCGCAAAAATTAATTCTAGCATCCTTGTTTTTAGCACTCGTTTCTATTAAAATTAAAGAACAGTGCTATTATTGCTTTTTAGGAGTGCTTATTATGGGATTATTATTTTTATTTTATGGTATTTATAAATTGATCAAAAAAGTGTAATGGCAAAAAAGAAATTAAATAATTTATCCGATTTAGGTGGCTTTATTTTTTCTACTAATGAGAATGAAGACTTCTCTGCTTTCGCTGAAAATGATTTAGAAACCATAAAACCAAACGAACAAAAATTAGAAGCGCATTTTTCAAATAAAGGTCGTGGTGGAAAAACAGTAACTGTGATTAGTGGGTTTCAAGGATCAGAAGCAGACATAAAATCACTTGGAAAACTACTTAAAACAAGATGTGGTGTTGGTGGTAGTGTAAAAGATGGTGAAATTATAATTCAAGGTAAACATCGAGATAAAATTATGCAGATCTTACAAAAAGAAGGTTATCAAGTAAAAAGAGTTGGAGGCTAGTAAACTGTATTCATTTGTGACACTTTAATATAAAATTGTACTTTTAAACCCATTTCCAAATTATTACTAATAACCAAAATACTAAATTCAATATTTTTTTTTTATGAATAAAATTGCACCTTCAGAATTAATTCTTAACCCAGACGGAAGTATCTATCATATCAATCTAAAACCTGAACATGTTGCTAAAAACATCATTTTTGTTGGTGACCAAAACAGAGTTGCAAAAGTTGCTAAGCATTTTGATACT
>DAOVTF010000183.1 GCA_030633225.1 Flavobacteriaceae bacterium | reverse complement strand
TTAAGATTAAAAAAAAAATCAAACAACTTAGAGTTATTAATATTATAGGATGTGCTTTTTTTATTGCCTATGGTTTTTTATTGATTCAGTACCAGTAATTATTACCAATTTATTTATTATGGTAATGAATACTTATTATTTATTGAAAAAAGATAACGCAATACCAATAGATCAAATCTAAGATTATTGTTAAATAAATCTTGACTTATTAATGGTTTTTAAATTCTAATATTTCAATAATATAGAATAAAAAAATAGGCTAAATGATTAAAAATTATCTTATTAATTATGAATATTTCAATGTTAAGATTAAAAAAAAAATGTTAATTTTTTCATAATTTTTATTGATTATCCAATGATAATTATAAATTAGCATAAAAATCACATATTATGGAAATAATAGACCGAGCTTTAGAATTTGAACAAAGAAAATTTGTTTTTAGAAATACTAGTGACCGAATAAGAGCTTCAAGAGAAGCTAAAGAATTGGTTTTAGGTATAAACGAAATTTATAAAAAAAATAATGATCCAGAACTTATGGATCTTATGAAAAGATTATCAGTAATCAAACGTAAAGCTGAAAAAAGATTGAATATGAGAATTAGTGTTTAAAGAAAGCTAATTTTTCAATTAAAATTTTATCTACTTAATTTATTCGTTTATTTATTTCATTAATAAAATTTAGATCGTCAGGACTAATAATAATTTTTCGATTATCCTTAGTTTCTATTAATACACGATTGTTTTGTCGCGTAGTTTGAAAATTCATATTCCCGAAAGTAGGGTTATGAAATTTGCCATAATATCCAAAAAGCCCACCATTTCCAAAAGTTCTAATGGTTCCTTTCATTTCCTCTTTTTTAATCAATTGAACTTTCGTGATATATTTATAATCGACAACAATATTATTTGTTGTTTTATTAATAATTAGTTGATTATCAGATAAGATATATTTTTTGGGGCTCCATAAATACGAAACTATGATGATACTTAACATAATTATTAAAACAAGGCTATGGATTAAAATACTTTTTGAATCTAAACTTTTAAAACCCAATAAAACCTTGAAACTTCTGTAACTTATTGATCCCAATAATAAAATCACTCCAATAGTAACACCTTTCGAAAAATTATCAAATGACGTCGTATATTCCAGTGTTTCCATTAACTTAAAATGATTTGTTTTCCTTTACTTGTTTTGTTATTAAATTCATCAAAATAATAATCAATTCTTCCTAGATTAATACCCCATTTTCCAACTTGATTGACAAGTATGTTCTCATCATTTACATTTTTAACAAGGGTTGGTTTTGGTAAAAAAGTATGTGTATGACCACCAATAATTAAATCTATATTTTTAGTTTTCTTTGCTAGATTTAAATCTGATATTTTATCTGGATTACGTTTATAATTATACCCTAAATGAGAAAGGCAGATAATCAAATCACAACCCTGATCTTCTTTTAAAATTCTACTGGTATCTTGAGCAATTTCAATAGGGTCAATATATTTAGTTTCCTTGTAGAGTAAAGGGTCAACTAGCCCATTCAATTCAATACCTAAGCCAAAAACACCAATTTTAAGACCATCTTTGTAATAAATTTTATAAGGTTGGGTTTTGCCATCTAAAATTGTATTTTTTAAATTATAGTTTGAAATAAGAAAGTCGAAAGTTGCATGAGGAAGTTGGGCATTTAATCCGTCAGTACCATTATCAAAATCATGATTTCCAATGGTTGACGCATCATATTTTAATTTACTCATCAACTTAAATTCTACTTCACCACCAAAAAAATTAAAATAAGGTGTACCTTGAAAAATATCACCAGCATCTAATAATAGAGTATTTGGATTTTCATTTCTTATTTCTTCAATAATTGTAGCTCTTTTAGCTACACCTCCTAGATTTGGATATTTAGGGTGATTTGTCGTAAAAGCTTCAATATGACTATGCACATCGTTAGTGTGTAAAATGGTGATATGCTTACGGGAATTTTGAGAACAAGAAGTTAATGAAAGTCCGCCTAAACCAATTAATGTACTTGTTGCTGCAGTTTGTTTTATAAAATTTCTTCTTTTCATTTTAATCGATCTTTATAAATCTTTTATCTAAATTGGTTTTTAAAGTGTCAATACCTTTTAAATAATCAATAATAGCATCTCTAACTTTAACTTGAACATTGAATAAGCTTACAGGATCCTTGAAAAAATCCATTCTATCACCTCCATGTTGTAAATAATCGTGAGTTAGAACATAATAATTCTTAGTTGGATCAAATGGTTTATTATTGATTAATACTTTATTTAGTTTTTCATCTTTTAATTCCAGATTTAGATGAGAAATTGGGTGGGCTTCTTTTCGTTTTTCCAAATAATTAAAAAGAGCCTGGGTTTGATCACCAGAAAGTTCAGTAATTACAAGCATATTTTCAAAAGGCATTAACTCAAAAATATTTTTAACTGTGATATCTCCTTTTGGGATAACCGTTCTAATTCCTCCATAATTGAATAAAGCAAAATCAATATTCTTTTGCGTTTTAGAATAAAAAATGCTATCTGATCTTTTAAAGCAAATATCAGCATAAGTATTACCTAATGAGCTTTCTAAGTCACCTTCTTCTCTTGTTAAAGTTTTAGGGTTATAACATAAAACTGTATTAATTTCACTTTGTAGTTTATCTTTAAATGGTTGAACAAATTGAATTATAGTTGAATCGGAATCATGATTATTATCTATTTCAATTTGGTTGCTTGTAATTTTATTTATTTGAACCTGTTCTTTTTTACAGCTAAAAATAACAGCCGTAAATATGAAGATAAAAAAGTATTTTTTCATTATTTTATTTAGCTTTGCGAGATATATTGTAAAGGTAAATGAATTTAAAAGGATTTAAGAAAAATACAGCTTTAAAGTTTATAAAAAAGCATATTGATGATGTGACAGAGAATCAACAGCCTTCCTTAAAAAAGATTAAAACTGTTGGTATTTTGGCTGATGGCGATCTTTATAAAGCCTATGATTTCACAAAGTTTTTATGTGAAGAAATTGATATCAGAAATAGTGATATAAAGATATTTTTATATCAAGAAAATGATTTAGATAAAAATCATGAAAACTATAAATTCTTCAATGATAAATCATTCAACTTAAGGGGTAAGATAAAAGACTTGAAAGTGAAGCATTTTGCAAATAAAGAGTTTGATCTTTTAATTAATTACTGTAAACAAGATAATACTTTTGCTCACTTGATTTCATTTCAATCTAAAGCAAAAATGAAAGTAAGCTTTGAAACCGATGAATTAAAAATATATGATGTTTCTATAAACATTGCCGAAAATAAAATAGATACTTTTAATAATGAGTTAGTAAAGTATTTACATATTTTTAAATTAATAGAATAGAAGAATTAAACAGATTTCTATAAATTTGATAAAATTATCCTATATATTTTCACAAAGCAATTATTATATTTATCCTTGACTTTCCAAAGCAGTTTACAGAAATAATAAATTTAGGTTTACAAAATAAAGCAGATGAAGCGTTTAAATTGTTTTATAAACTAATTCCTTTAATTGATTTAATTTTTGAAGAAGGGAATCCAACTGGAATAAAATCTTTACTAAATGAAATTAATATTTGTACTATAAACCTCAGGTTACCTTTGATGGAAGTATCTATTGATTTACATCAAAAAATTAGTAACTTTGTTGAGAATTTTAAATAGATTATTATGTTATCCAAAAAGGTAGAAGTGGCTCTAAATGAGCAAATAAAATTAGAAGCTGAATCTTCACAAGTATATTTATCTATGGCATCATGGGCTGAAAAACAAGGTTTTGAAGGAGTTGCATCGTTTATGTATGCTCATAGTGATGAAGAAAGAATGCATATGCTTAAATTATTTAAATTTGTTAATGAGCGCGGAGGCCATGCAAAAGTTTCAACATTAAATGCACCACCTTCTTCTTTTGGATCTTTTAAAGAAATGTTTCAAACACTTTTTGATCATGAAGTAATGGTTTCTAAAAAAATAAATGATCTAGTTGATATTACTTTAACTGAAAAAGATTATGCAACTAATAATTTTTTACAATGGTATGTGTCTGAACAAATTGAAGAAGAAGCCTTAGCAAGAAATATATTAGACAAAATTAATCTTATTGGAGATGACAAGGGTGGGTTATATTTGTTTGATAATGACGTAAAAATACTTACAACCGTTGATGAAGGAATTTAGTTTTTTTATTAAAGTTGTAAATATTTATTGTTTTTAATTGAGTTTCAGTAAATTAAAACTTAATGCACTTGGGTTGTCGAACAAAAAATAATTTTTAATTTTACATTTTAAAACAGTAATTTTGCCAGATGCAAAAAATTAAAAAGCTACGATTTACTTTTTTAATCCTAATTTTATTTAGTTCTTGTGGTGAATACCATAAAGTATTAAATAAAGGATTAAATAAAGATAGATATACAATGGCAGTTGATCTTTATGAAAAGGGTGATTATAAAAAAGCCATTCCGTTATTTGAAAAAATAGCCGGTCCATATGCAGGGAAACCTCAGATGGAACGTATTCAATATATGACTGCTAATTCATATTATCAGACAGAAGATTATGCTTTATCATCTTATTATTTTTCTAAATTTTTAACAAATTATCCAAAAAGCACTAAAGTTAAAGAGGCTGCATTTTTAAGTGCAAAAAGTTATTTTTTGGCTGCACCTAAATACAGTTTAGATCAACAGGATACTGAAAAAGCTTTAGCTGCTTTTCAAGACTATATTGATAGGTATCCAAATTCAGAGTTATCTTCTGAGGCGAATAATTATCATAAAGAATTAATTACAAGGTTAGAAAAGAAGGATTTTGAAGTAGCAAAACA
>DAOVTF010000184.1 GCA_030633225.1 Flavobacteriaceae bacterium | reverse complement strand
GTTTTGTTTCATTTCCGGATGAGTTGACTACGGGTTCGAGTATTATGCCACATAAAAAAAATCCAGATGTTTTTGAGTTAATTCGTGGTAAGTGTAATAAAATTCAAGCTTTACCTTTTGAATTAACTATGATTTCAAATAATTTACCAAGCGGTTATCATCGCGATTTACAGTTATTAAAAGAAGGTTTGTTACCTGCAATTCAAACTTTAAAATCATGCTTAGAAATGTTTACCTATTCTTTGCAAAACATTCAAGTAAATAAAAACATTTTAGAAGATTCTAAATATGATTACTTATTTAGTGTTGAAGAAGTTAATGAATTGGTTCAAAAGGGAACACCATTTAGGGATGCATATAAAATTGTAGGAGGGAATATTGAAAAAGGAAATTTTAATCCTAATAAAAATATAAATCATACCCATATAGGTAGTGTTGGAAATTTGGCTTTGAAAGAGATACAAAACAAGATGCAACAGGCATTATAATAATAGACTTATGAAGCCTGAAACGAATACTTGGAACGTAGATTTATACAATAAAAAGCATGCTTTTGTATATCAACATGGTGAGGAATTAATTAAAATTTTAAATCCCAAAAAGGGTGAAATCATATTAGATTTAGGATGTGGATCTGGGCAATTAGCTAATGAAATAAGCAAATCTGGTGCTGAAGTTATAGGGATAGATAGCTCTAATGAAATGATTGCTGAAGTAAAAACTAAATATCCCAATTTACAATTTTTTGTTAAAAATGCTTCCAATTTTCAATTTAAAAAACCTTTTGACACTATTTTTTCTAATGCAGTTCTGCATTGGGTTATTGATGGTGAAAATGCAATTTTGTCTATGAATAAAAATCTTAAAATAGGAGGAAGAATAGTTGTAGAATTTGGAGGAAAAGGAAATGTAAAAACCATAATAAGAAGTGTAAAAAAGACCTTAAACGAAAGAGGATACATGAAAAACTCAAATACCCAAATTTGGTATTTCCCATCTATAAGTGAATATACTTCTATATTAGAGAAAAACGGATTTGAAGTAGAATATGCACATTTATATGATAGGCCAACAGAATTGGCAGATAATGAAAACGGAATTAAAGATTGGATTGAAATGTTTGGCTCTTCATTTTTTAGTGACATTCCTTCACAAGAGAAAAGTGCAATTTTAGAAGAGGTTCAAAATAACGTTAAGGAAAAGTGTTTTATAAATGGAAAATGGTATGCAGATTATAAGAGGATTAGAATTTTAGCAAGAAAAGTAAAATAAAAAAGACAATTAAATTTTTAAAGCCCTTTTCATTGCTTCTGCCTTAACCATACATTCTTCATATTCATTTGCAATAATTGATTTTGAAGTTATAGCTCCACCAACGGTAAACGAAACATATTTTTCACTTTGATTATACAGAATACTACGAATTACTACATTAAAGTCAAAGTCATTATTTGGAGTAAAATAACCAACAGCACCTGAATAAAGTCCACGTTTTGTTTCTTCTTGTTCTTCTATAATTTTCATTGCTGATATTTTTGGAGCTCCTGTCATACTACCCATTGGGAAAATACTTTTAATAATTTCAACGGGATTGGTACCTATTTCTACTCTTGAGACCACAATAGAAATTAGTTGATGCACCTGATTGAACGAATAAACTTTACATAATTCTTCAACTTTTACACTTCCTTTGATTGCTGTTTTTGAAAGGTCGTTGCGCACCAAATCAACAATCATAATATTTTCAGATCGCTCTTTGGGGTCATTAAAAAGTTGTTTTGCTATCTCAGTATCTTTCTTTTTGTTTTCTAATCTTTTTGCAGTTCCTTTTATAGGCTGAGATATGATTTTATTCTTTTCTTTTGTCACAAATCTTTCGGGAGAAGCTGAAAGTAAAAAACGATCTTTTATTTTTAAAAAAGTTGCAAAAGGCGGTGTAGAAATTTTATTTAATTTTTGATAAACTGTTAAAGGCTTTATTGTAGTATTTTCCGCATAAAATTCCTGACAAAAATTCACTTCATAAATATCACCTCGATGAATGTGACTTAAAATATTTGTTAACTTTTTAGAATATTCTTTTTTTGAAACCCTTTGTTTTATTTGAATATCATTATTGGATTTATTTAGGTTTTCCTTAATGTTTAATATGCTTTCCAAATCAGTTTCAATCTCGTTTCCATAACTTATTAAATATTTAATAATAAGCTTATTTTCTTTAATTAGAAATATTTTTTTAGGCTGAAAAAAGTAAAGGTCTGAAAAACCTAATTCATCAATATTATTTGAACTTAAATTTTCTAAGTCATTTTTTAAATCGTAACCAAGATATCCAAAAATATAATCATTGATTTCTCCTTGAAAAACTTTTAATTTATCGAAAGCATTTTTACAATCACAGGCTAAAGTTTTATTTGTTTCAACGGCTAATACAGCATCAAAAGAACTATATTTTTGATGATAATCATTACTGTCCAGCCAAACAAAAATATCAAACTGTTGAGTCCATAGTAACAACTTGTTTTTAAAAACAGCGGGGTGTTCTAAATGAATTGTTTTTGATTTTCTTTTCAAACCATTAAAGGGAATAATTCAACTTTCTGTAAGGTTGTTTAAAATTAACAGGTTGTCCAACTTTCAATATTTATGAAGAATGATCGGCAATTATTTTCCATTTACCTCCAATTTGTTTCAATATTATTGAAAACATTCCCTCAGCGTCACCTACTGTTCTTTTTAAATGAAATTTACCAATTACTAAAAAAACATCTGTTGCTAATTCATCAAATTCTAATAAATCAAATGTTAAAACACCCATATGTTCTTTTGATGGGTAATTTTTTTTATAGTTTTTTAATGTTTGTTTCCAACCATAAGTCAAGCCATTGCTACCAACAAATTTAAGATTATCAGATTTGATATACCCTTCCATAAAAGCTTCAACATCACCATTACTCCAATCCTTAGCTTGTTGAAGCATCATTGTAGTGATTTCTTTTTTTGAAGATTCAAAACTTGTCGATACATCTTCTTTTATTTGGCTATTTACACTAAAAATAATAAAAATTACCAATGTAAAAAAGGATATAATATTTTTCATAATAATTTAATTTAGCTGTGAATAGATCTTCCGTCAACTGCCAAACAAGCTTCTTTAATTGCTTCTGTAAAAGTTGGGTGTGCATGAGATATACGAGCAACATCTTCGCTCGATGCTCTGAATTCCATAGCAACAACAGCTTCTGCAATCATATCGGCAGCTCGAGCTCCAATCATGTGAACTCCTAATATTTCGTCGGTTTTTGCATCTGTAAGAACTTTTACCTGCCCTTCAATATCCATACTAGCTCTGGCTCTACCTAAAGCACGCATGGGAAAACTTCCTGCTTTAAAATCTATACCAGCTTCTTTTAGTTGTTCTTCTGTTTTACCAACAGCAGCAACTTCAGGCCAAGTATAAACAACTCCAGGTATTAAATTGTAATTGATATGTGGTTTCTGACCAGCAATAATTTCCGCAACGAGAGTCCCTTCTTCTTCAGCTTTATGCGCTAACATTGCACCAGTTATTACATCGCCAATGGCATAAATATTATTTGAAGTTGTTTGTAAATACTCGTTGGTTTTAACTTGTCCTCTTTCATTGATTTCAACACCGGCATTTTCTACAGCCAATCCATCTGTAAATGGTTTTCTACCAACGGATACCAAACAGTAATCTCCTTTAAATTCAACAGGATTTCCTTTTTTATCATCAGCAATTATGACTACTTCTTTTGAAGAAGTTTTTACGGAGGTAACTTTATGACCAGTATAAAATTTAATACCTTGCTTTTTTAATGCTTTTTGTAATTCTTTCGCCAGCATTACATCCATTGTTGGGATAATTTTAGGCATAAATTCAATAACTGAAACATCAGAACCTAAACGTTTATAAACTGACCCTAATTCTAAACCAATAACTCCACCACCAATAACAATTAAATGCTTTGGGACTTCTTTTAAGCTTAAAGCTTCAGTTGATGTAATAACTCTCTTTTTATCAATTTCAATAAACGGTAAGCTTGTAGGTTTTGAACCAGTGGCAATAATAGTATGTTTAGCTTCTATGGTTTCAGACTCTCCTTCCGCTTTAGCGATATCAATATGTGTAGTATCTTTAAAAGAACCAACACCTTGAAACATATCTACTTTATTTTTATCCATTAAAAAATTGATGCCACCTGAAGTTTGTGCTACTACTTCATTTTTACGAGCTATCATTTGCTCAAAATTCACTTTCAAACCTTTTACTTCAATTCCATGTTTTTCAAAATGATTTAAAGCATCATGATAATGATGAGATGAATCAAGTAATGCCTTTGAAGGGATGCAACCTACATTTAGACATGTGCCACCTAATGTAGTATATTTTTCAATTATTGCAGTTTTTAAGCCTAATTGAGCGCAGCGAATTGCAGCAACATAACCACCGGGACCAGAACCGATAACTACTACATCGTAAGTTTTCATATACGTTTTGTTTTATTATTTTTTTTAGTTGTGCTGCAAAAGTAAGGAATAATTCTTGTGCTAAAAGCGAGTTTGTAGTTTTTTAACGACCGAACTTATAATTTAATCCTATCTGAAATACTGTATTAGATTGGATATGATCTTGATTAGTTAGATTAATATTAGGCAAATCTACAAATCCCCTTTTATAGCGTACTTCTACTCCAAAATTTGGAGATAATTCATAATCTAAACCTACAAACATTCCTACATCCCAATTAAAAAAAATACCAAAAAGATCTACCCATGAAGATTCCATATTATCGTTAACTCTATACCAAATAAAAGAACCTATAACAGAATTTAAATTAGAATT
>DAOVTF010000074.1 GCA_030633225.1 Flavobacteriaceae bacterium | reverse complement strand
CGCATTCTCCATCCTCCAGAAAAAGTGTCGGTAAGTTTATTAAAATCTTCTTGTTTAAATCCTAAACCAGCTAATATTTTTTCCGTCTCACCTTGATAATTATAACCCCCTATTAACTCATAACGATGTGATAGATCATCTAACTTGTGCATTAGATCGTGATAATATTCACTTTCGTAATCAGTCCTTTCCGCTAGTTCTGTATTTATAATTTCTAACTTCCTCTCAATACTTTTTATTTCTTTAAAGGCTTCATAAGCTTCATCTAAAACAGTTTTTCCTTTTTCAAAATCAATATCTTGCTTCAAAAAACCAATACTTATCTCTTTTTCAAAAGCCAAAGTACCTGCTCTAAACTCTTGTTCATTAGCAATAACTTTAAGTAATGTAGATTTTCCGGCACCATTCTTACCTACCAAACCAACTCTATCTCCAGAATTTAACTTAAATGTTATTCCTGAAAATAAATCTTCACCAGCAAAGGAAACTGTTATATTATGTGCATTAAGCATTTTTAGCTTTTAAAAAATTATATTTGCAAAAGTAACATTTACAAGTAAAAATCAACAAACAATTTTCAAATTTCAATAATGAATTTAATTTTGAAATTTACTTTTTATAATTTAAAAAAATAAATGTTTAAAAAAGGAAACAAATTATATAGCATTTTTAACAATAAGTGCCCAAAATGTCATGAAGGGGAATTCTTTATTAATTCTAGTCCGTTTAAGATAAAAAACAATATAAAAATATATGAAAAATGCAGTAATTGTGATTTAAAATATATGATTGAGCCTTCGTTTTTTTATGGAGCCATGTATGTTTCTTATGCTCTAACGGTGGCATTTGCCATTGCAATTTTTGTTATTTGTCACTTATTAAACTTAAGTTTAATTACAACTTTGGTAGCCATTTTGGTAACTTTAGTTTTATTAACTCCTTTAACTATGAGGATTTCAAGGATACTATATATTAATATGTTTGTGCATTATGAAAAAGAAGTATAAAGTATAAATAGGTAAATTTATTATTCAAATCGATTTATATTAATTTCTTGATCCAGTTGTTCTCCTTTTTCAATATTTCTAAACAATTTTTGAGCCATTAAAGGAGCTATCATTACTCCTCTAGTTCCTAAACCATTTAGTATTACTAATTGTTTATGTTTTTTATGCATTCCAATTAATGGTCTTCTATCTTTTATCGTAGGTCTAATTCCTGCAACATGATCTACAATTTTATAATCACAACTAATTACGGAGCTTAATTTAAATTCTAATTCATTTTTACCTTCTGTGGTTGGAGTTTTAGTTTTATCAACCCAATTAAACGTTGCACCCACTTTATAATGATCATTACCAATTGGTAAAACAAAAATAGCCGACTTAATTAAAAAGTCTACTTTTAAATTGGGCGCATGAATTGTAATTAATTCACCTTTAGCTTCACGCATTGGTAAAGAATTAAAATAGGGATTTTCTTTAACTCCAAATCCTTCACAAAAAACAATTCTTTTAGCTTTTACATTATTGTATCTCACTTTTTTTTTAAGAAATTCAATCTTATTATGATCAAATTTCTCTTCATACAAAAGATTTTTACTTATTAAAAACTTTCTATAATCATTGGCTAAACTATTAACATCAATTCTACCAGTATGTGTTAATTTTCCAGAATCAAAAGGAGCTATTATATGTTCATTCTCATTTTTAATAATTTTAGGAATCATATACTCTTGCAACAAAATTTTATCGCAAGCAGCAAACCAATTATTTTGCTCTTCAATACTTTTAAATACTCTGTGAATATCAATTTTATAAATATACTTTTGATCTAACTTAGATTCTAAACTTTTATAATAAGGCAACGCAATTTTTAATTGTTCTTTTACATTCCAAACTGGAGTAAATCTTTTTAAAACAACAGGGTTGTACATTCCGCCTGCAACTAGTGATGAATTTTGTGAGTTATCTTCGAATACGACAAATATTTTTTTGTGTTTTAGAAGTTCCTCCGCAAAAGCGATACCTGCCAAACCTAAACCAACAATAATATAATCAACATTCATAAACCAAAGATAATCCTTCTTCTTTTGAAGGCATAAAAAAACTCCTACTTTTCAGTAGGAGTTTTTTTCTTATTAACTCAAAACTTATTAGTAATTCCACATATCGAGCTCCCTATCTCGAATATCCTCTTTTAATTTATCAGATTCTAACACCTGAAAAAGTGAATTACCTTTTATGTATTCGGCAACATCACGGTTACCATATATATTTTCTTCTCTATAAATTATTGCGTTGAATCTTCTAGCATTCAATAAATGGTCAAACGACAATGGGTAAGCAGAGTTTTTTTGATTAAACACTTTCATGTCATGTGTTGAATATCTTGCTCCTGGATACCATACCCAAAACAATTCAACCAACTCATCATCCATGCTTCCACTATCAATAAAGTTAACATCAGGCGCAACTGGTGCAACTCCCAATAAACGGTATTTTAATTCACCTTGACGTTTGTCAAAAAACCAAACACCTTTAACTCTAAATCCTTCTATATCACCAGCAGTAATATCTCTTTTATCGATATACTCATCTGTAATAATTTCACCAGCATTTAATCGTTCAAATCCGGCATCAGAAGTATCAATACGAGACAATCGTCCATTAATATCTTTTAATGTTAGTTTATCTTCAAAATATGAATCGTCATAAACATCAATAATTTCACCTGTTTTAATTCCTCTTAACAAAGTGTCAAATAAAGAACGTCTATTAGAACTAATATTTGCTGTATCTACAGGATAGTAATATGGCATATTAATCTTTTCATTTAGATCTACATATTCCCAAACTACTTTTGACCATAAAATATCTCTATCATCAATGTAACCATATGGTAACGGTTCGTCATTATCTGCTGCTAATTGCTCTGGTGTTTTCATTCCAATTTGTTCCGGAATTTTCGCGTTAAGTAAATTAGCCTGCGCATTTACATATCCTACTGATATTAATGCTATAACTACTATTATTAAACTTTTAATTTTCATAACTATTAATTGTTAATTGTTTAATTTGTGATTTCAACGTTTACTGGTGAAGCATTTTTCAGATAATAACCTGAGTTACCAACTAATTTTTGTTTTACATCAAATATAATAACTGCGTCACCTCTTCTAGCTTTATTTAAAACTCTAATTGCTGCGGCATTAAATTTATTACCTTTTACAATTACAGTTGGTTGTCCTGGTACTTTTACACTAAACCCATTTGTATTAATTTTAAGATCAAATACAAAATCTGGAAGTACAGAACTTATTGTTGCTTTTTGTAAAGTACTTTTTGGCATTTTAATCATACCATATTCTCCTCTAACTGCTGCAACCGGTGCTGGTATATCATTAATTCTAAACATTTGACTAGAAGTAATAGGAGTCCCATCAGGTAACTTAGCATTCACATTAATTTTCACTTCTCTACCTTTTCCTGGACTCATCATATATTTACCAACTCCTTTCACTTTTCTCAAACCTGGCGCTGATGCTTTTACAACATTATCAGCAACACCTGGCACAGATATGGTCATTGGGTTTTGTACACCTCTATAAACCACATTCATTTTATCAGCAGAAATTACTGCTGAATTTGGTTTTGCAACTACTGCATAAGTAGTTTCAATTGGAATTTCAACCGGTACACCATCTTGCATAAAAATGAATTTACCTTTAATTTGATTCTCACCAACATTCCCTGCAGGGAAATCAAGAACCGCGCCACCATCTTTAATATTGGTAATTTCTTTTCCGTTTACAATTACTTTTGTTGGTACTAATGAAGAATCATATCTACCCAAAACAATTTTTCCTTGAAAATTTTCACCTTGTAAAGTTGCAGGTGATTTAGGAATTAATATTGTATTATAAGTATTTGCGTTGATTCCTGCATCTTCAGCTAACTGACCTTGTAACATTGCAGACAAAACTTCAGTTTCACTAGTTTTAATATCTGCTTGTATTTGTGTCAACTTAGTTAAAGAAGCGATTAGAGGAAATCCTTTATAGTTATAATCTAACCAAAATCTTTCTTCACCATCTCTATTTGTAACTTTTTCTGTTGAAAACCTTTTAATAATACCATCTCCAATTCCTTTAAATTCCTTTCCAAGAATACTACCCATTTGAGAGCTGAAATTGTCCATGTTACCTAAAAATTCTTGACCAGCTTCTTTATAATCTCCATCATCTCCCTTAAAGAAATTATCATCAAGATATTTACCTTTATCCATCGTTTCATAATCTGTTGGATCATCAACGGTAGCTTTCATTTCTTCTTTTATACCTTCGATGTAGTTATAGTAATCATTAGATAGTTTTTTAATCTTATCTGCTTTCACTTTCTCATCACCGTATTTTTCTTTTTGCTCAACTGCTTTTAATGCTAAATTTTCGTATGAGCTTTTATTTCTAGTTGTAGCCGCCACATTAGAAGCTTCTAACTTTTCGTCCATTAGTCCAAAGGCTTGTAAAACTTCTTTTGACATATTCAATGCTAACATCGCAATGAAAATCAAATACATCAAGTTAATCATTTTCTGCCTTGGTGTTAATTTACCTCCTGCCATTCTTAAATAGTTTTTTTAGGGTTATTAAAATTGATTTGTTAAATAAAACTACTAATTAAGAATTAGTATTTGACATTGCAGATAACATTCCACCATATACTCCATTTAAGGAAGATAAGTTTGTTGCCAATGATTCCATTTGTTCTTTCAAATGTTGAGCATTTTCAACTGTTTCTGCATTTAGTTCTGTTTGACGTTGTGCACTATCCATTTGTACTTTATACAAACTGTTTAATGATTCCATTTGACTTGCTGCTACTGACAATTGTTCACTGTATCTGGTCGTTGCAGTTATAGAATCTGCTGCCGGAGCAATATTTTCAGCTGCACCTGCAAAACTTTGAATACTAGTTGCAAGTCTGCTCATTTTCTCAGTATCTAAATTAGCTTGTGAAAGCATATCGTCTAATTTTTGAGACAATAAACCTTCAGCATCTTGAACTTCTTGTAATTCGTTAGCATCTCCTCCAGATAGTTCTGGATATACTTTCGCCCAATCAAGATCATCTTCAACAGGTTCAAACGCAGATAATGCGAAAACTATTGCTTCTACTATCATACCTACGATTAACATTTCTGTACCAAATGGCCAGTGGACAATTTTAAATAGTGCTCCTAAAATTACTACTGCTGCCCCTAGACCATAAGCCATATTGAACATTTGTTTCTTTGCCTGTGATTGTGCCATAATTGTTGAGTTTTTTAAATTATTATTAATTAAGTTTTGAATTGTTTGTTTATTATTTATCTCTATTTTTTGTTTTTCATTTTTGTTCCCATGTAATCTTGTACAGTTCTAAAGCCTATATAACTTCTTGCTGAATCACCATATTCATAATCTCGTGTTCCTACTTCTAAGAAATAAGCAACATCTTTCCAAGATCCACCTCTAATTACTTTTCGTTGGTTTGCATTATCTACTACGTTAGGGTTAATCGTTGATCCTAAATAATAGGATGATGGGTTGTATGCAGTGTTTGTCCATTCTGCAACATTTCCTGACATATTATAAAGTCCATAATCATTTGCATTATATGATTTAGCTTCTACAGTATATAAAGCTCCATCTGCAGCATAATTACCTCTTTCTGGTTTAAAGTTTGCTAAGAAACAACCTCTATCTGTCGTTGTATAAGGTCCACCCCAAGGATATTTAGCGTATTCTAAGCCACCACGTGCAGCATACTCCCATTCAGCCTCAGTTGGTAATCTAAAACTTGGTTCTCTCCCTGAACTTTTCTTTTTACCTGCTAAATAGTCATTACGCTTTTGCGTACGAAAATCACAAAATGCTTTCGCTTGATCCCAAGAAACTCCAACAACTGGATAATCATCATATGCTTGATGCCAAAAATAATCTTGGTGCATTGGATCATTGTAAGAATAATTAAAATCTTTTACCCAAACTGCAGTATCAGGATAGATAGCAACTTCAACTCTTTTTAAAAGGTCTTTGCTAGTTCCTCTTGCTTTTGCAGCACTTTCTCTATCAAAAGTTAGGTAAGTATATTTTAATTTTTTAGTATCAAGTTTTCTTTTTCTGTCTAAAGCCTCATCAATAGGTAAATACATGCTATCCATTGCTTCTGCATAATACTCATCAGGAAATTCACTTGTATTCCAAACCAGATCAACATCCCAATTTAAATAACGACCTTCAGTTGGTGAATTAATATCACCTAAACTTCCGTAATTATCCATCATATATTTATAATATGCGTTATTCGTACTATCTTGTTCTTTAAATTTATATTTTGAAATACCACTTACATCACCCTTATTTTGTTCAATAGGTGCCCCACCTCCCATATTAGCTTCTTCAGCTAAAATCGCAAGTTTGGTTCTTAATATTGAATCTCTTACTCTAAAAACAAAACTTCTATATTCAGTATTTGTGATTTCAGTTTCATCCATATAATAAGGTCTTACTGTAACAGTCCGTGTTGGTGCACTAAAGGATCCTGCAACATCTTCGTCTGCCTTACCCATTGTAAATGCTCCTCCCGGTATTAAAACCATACCATGTGGTTTTTCTGGAAAGAATTTTTTACTAGTTTTTGCGCCAGTTAATTGACCTCTATCATTGCCTGATTTGCAACTAGATAATAAGGTAAATGTAATTAGTAATAGAATTAGGGATAACTTTTTCATAATATTTACTTTTCTATAAGTCTTGGTATTGTTAAATAAAACTTTAATTGTTACTTCTTCATATACATTTATCTCAAAAAAAAAATGAAATAAAAACAACAAAGAATTTATACTTTGTTCCCTAAGAACGTTTAAAAATCTTCTTTAGTGTGTATTAATTTAGTTTTCTAAAAGTTTTTAACCACCTTTCGGGATATATCTGATTACTTGCTGTCAAGTAATCTTGATACGTACATGGTATTAACGTGGAATTTTTTGTTTTATTATTAAAGTATGTAATCTCCATCCACCATCTCTCACTTTTATCACTTTTGTAAAAGTTAATTGTATCCTCTTCAACTAGGACAATATACTTTTTATAATTTTTCTTTGATTCAAATGGAAATTCATCTATTCTTAAATTATATCCTTCAATAAAATACCACATCATTTGTGCAATGAGATGTGCAGTTTGTTCATTTTTATCATATTTGGCATTAAACTCATATATTCCAAATGAAGATACTTTTCTACTTATTCCTGCATATCTTGAAATTGAGCATATCTGATCGCCATAAAATCCATTCGGTACTGCATTGTTATTTGCAGGTGCATCAGTGTACCTTATAGAATTAATATCAATACTTACTATATCAGCATCTCGCATTACAGGCTCAACAATGGTTATATCATTTGTTGCCTCCCCTAAACGGTATGCTTCAAAATATAATTTATCAATTAAATCAAGCTCTTCTTGCGAATTAAAAAATGTTTGAAAACCTATATTGCTATAATTAAATAGATTATTTGGTTTTTCCATTACAATTTTATGCAAAAAGTTTTGCGATGTAATTGATTGCTCTAACTCACCTAAATCAAATTTATTATCAATCACAACCAAATTTACCGATTGATCTAAATTATCATATGCGCGATAATTTGCATATGTAATATCTTGGCTACCTCCTATTATAATAGGTGTAATATTTTTTTTAATTAAAATTGAAATTATTTCTTGCGTAATAAAAAAGGTATCCTCTACATCATTACCCTGTGGAATATTTCCTAGGTCAACAATATTAGAATGCCAGTTTCCTGGAAACATTTGATATAAATATTTGCGAATATTTTCCAAACCTTTTCCTGTTCCAAAATTATCAACTGCGTTTCTTCCTTCTAAAACCCCTAAAATAGCAATTTGAACATTTTCTAAGTTTGGAATACCGTTACTTTTTGTGTGAATTATAATGTTTTTCCCAAAGGTCAGGTCAGAAAGTAATGCCGTGTGCGCAACTGCAATATCTTCTACTGGAATAAGCAGATTTAAACTCATAAATAATTAAAAATCTATTATTAATTTTATGATGCAATTTAAGTATTAAAAAAATCTAAAAAGTTAAATGTTTAATAAAAATATTACGGGTTATTGACCATTTATCAACAAAAAACCTCTTTTGAATTATATCAAAAGAGGTTAAAATTATCATTTAAATAAATCTACTATTTTG
>DAOVTF010000200.1 GCA_030633225.1 Flavobacteriaceae bacterium | reverse complement strand
CCATGAGCCCATTAATGTACCCAGAGTAGCTGGACCCTCCGAACATACTGGATCCATACCAGTACATGGGAACAAATATGCAGTCCTACCAACGATTTCAATCGCTTCATGAGCTCCCTGGTCTATCCAACGAGTCGGAATTTGGGCTTTACGTGTAACACCAACTTTTACATTACTTGAATTGGCCAGATATACAATATGAGGCTTTAATTGCATAGCTTTTTCATATTCTAAATCTCGATCTTCAATGTTTAAATGAGCTTTGCTCAACTCTGGCCTTATGATCCAATCACCAGTTTGTGGCATTTTATAAAAACAATCATAACAAAATCCTTGGCGGAATATTTTTTTGTTTTCTCCACAGCTCAAACATTGGTATTCTTTAAACGTAATTTCAATGATTTTGTCTAACAATTGATTCATATTCAAAAAATCATTTCCCATATCCTAATAGTATTGAACCGGAGAAGCATTTTCTGTCATCATTTTTTTTAAAACACCTGAATATTTCATGTTAGTCGGTTTTGTGTTATTAGTTTTTTGGTTGCTGGCATTTTTGTCTCAAGTCACATATATTTTAGCTTTAAACAATATACTATTCATTTTTCGCTTTTGCCTTTTTACTAATTACTCGAATTGTTTTCTTTACTATTTCTGCTATTTTCCTTGCTTCATTAACATCCTCATTCACAATTGTTACATGCCCCATTTTACGAAAAGGACGAGTTTCTTTTTTGCCATAAATATGTGGAGTTACTCCATCAATTTTTAATATTTCTTCCATATTTTGGTAAACAACATTCCCACTATAACCCTCTTCACCAACTAGGTTTACCATAATTCCGGCAACTTTGCTTTTAGTATCCCCTAAAGGAAGGTTTAATATGGCACGTAAATGTTGTTCAAACTGATTGGTATAACTTGCTTCGATACTGTAATGACCACTATTATGCGTTCTTGGGGCAACTTCATTGACCAATATTTCACCATCATTTGTTTGAAACATTTCTACTGCCAATAATCCAATAAATTGAAATGCATCAGCAACTTGTAAAGCTATTTTTTGAGCTTTTTTCGCTATTGCGGAATTTATTCTTGCTGGGCAAATTACATATTCAACTTGATTGGCAGTTGGGTGGAATTCCATTTCAACAACCGGATAGGTTTTTGTTTCTCCTTTTTTATTTCTAGCTACTATTACTGCCAGTTCATTTTTAAACGGAATCAGGTCTTCAACAATACAATCTACATCTGGTAAAGAATCAAGATCAGTATTTTTTTTAATCACTTTAACTCCGGTTCCATCATACCCAAATTGAGCAGTTTTCCAAACAAAAGGAAACTCTGCTTTTGATCTTTTAAGATCATTTATTGAGTTAAATCGTTTATAATTTGAAGTTGGGATATTATTCTCTTGAAAAAAATCTTTTTGTTTTCCTTTATGTTGAATGATTTGTAATACAGATGGTTGTGGATATATTTTTAAGCCTTCTTTTTCTAATTTTAATAACGCTTCTATATTAACATGCTCAATTTCAATGGTAAGTAAATCTACTTTTTTACCAAAATTATAAACAGTTTGATAATCCATTAAATCACCTTGGTAAAATTCGTTGCAAATCTCTGCACAAGGTGCATTTTTTGAACCATCTAAAATAACCGTATAAATATCGAATTTTTGAGTTTCTGACAGAAGCATTCTACCTAATTGACCACCGCCAAGAACTCCGAGTTTAAAATTAGAAGAGAAGTAGTTTGTCACTTTTAATCGTATCTAAAAATTAGTAATCCGCAAAGTATTATTACCAAGTACCTCAACTCTATATTGTTTTGCCGGATAATTAATTCCATCGGTCATTGGAGCTCCATCAATTATTTGAAATTCGCTATCATCACATGAGCAATGCATAATAATACTATTCTTGACATCCATTCTTGAGCATGCTTCTGGTGACAAATGCGGTGCGCTTCTCTCAAAAGCTACATAACTATTAATACTTGAATGATATATAATTATACCGCTAATTCCTCCTTGAGAATAGGCCCATCCTCCCACAACTTGCAGGTTGGTATATTCCGGATTGTTTAAAAAAATCGTTTCATTTACCGGAACATTCGGTAAAATAGTATTTGGATTATCATCATTATCAGAACAAGAAAATAAAAAAAATAATATGATAATTATTGCTGAATTCCTCACGTTTGTTTTTTTCGCAAGTTACAAATAATTTGGTTTTAGATATGCTTTTAAAACTTGACAATAAATCCTTTTCTTGACCTACTGAATTACCTATGCATAATTAAAATATTATTGAAATAATTCGTATATTTGTTTAATAATCTCATTCCAAGGTATTGGAGTTGGGATTTTTTATTTACTCAAAGCATCAACATTTTCAAAGAATTAGTTCTAATTCAATTTTATTTAATTCTGAGTTTTAAAGCATCTGACATTTAACAGATGACTCTAAATTTTTGAAAAAATTGAATTAATAAAATGGAAATTATGTTTTGAGTTTATTTATGTAATTGATAAAATGAATTAAAATGAGTGATGTAGCATATTATACCGAAGAAGGGTTGAAAGAATTGCGTGATGAATTAGAACAATTAGAACATGTAGAACGCCCAAGAGTTACTAAAGAAATTGCCGATGCAAGAGATAAAGGAGATTTAAGTGAAAATGCCGAATATCATGCAGCGAAAGAAGAACAATCATTGTTAGAATATAAGATTGCTCAATTAAAAAATAGCTTATCAAAAGCGAGGTTGATTGACGAATCTCAATTAGATACTTCAAAAGTATTAGCATTATCAATAGTGAAGATCAAGAATATTGACAATAAAATGGAATTTGAATATACTTTGGTTGCTGATGCTGTTTCTGATCTGTCCCAGGGAAAGTTATCTGTTAGTTCACCAATAGGCAAAGGGTTACTAGGGAAAAAGAAAGGTGATATTGCAAAAATTGAAGTACCTAATGGTATCATGAAATTTGAAATATTAAAAATTTCAAGGTAAAACATATTTAATCATGGTTTGACTAATATCAGTATTGAGAATATTCTAAGCCTAAATCCAAATTTTAAAAAATCAAATCATGAGTACTATCTTTACAAAAATAATTCAAGGAGAAATTCCCAGTTATAAAGTTGCAGAGAATGATGATTATTTTGCTTTTTTAGATATAAATCCAAATGCCAAAGGTCATACTCTTGTTATACCTAAAAAAGAAAAAAATAAGATTTTTGATCTTGATGAGCAGTCTTATTTGAATTTGATGCAATTTTCTTATAAAGTAGCTAAAGCAATTGAAAAAGCAGTACCATGTGAAAGAGTTGGTTTAACTGTGATTGGTTTAGAAGTGCCACATGTTCATGTTCATTTAATTCCGTTACATAGCATGGCAGATGCAACTTTTGGTAAAAAAGAAAAATTAAGCATTGAAGAATTTCAAGAAATTGCCAATGAAATTTCCAAAAACTTTTAACTATCTAAAGTTTTTAGTTGAATTAAAAAAGTAGTTCCCTTACCTATTTCTGATTTCTTTACATAGATTCTACCTTTGTGGTAATCGTCAATAATTCGTTTTGTAAGTGATAATCCTAATCCCCAGCCACGTTTTTTTGTTGTATAGCCAGGGTCAAATATTTTTTTATGCAACCGTTTATTTATTCCTTTACCTGAATCAGTAACGGTAACAATTGCATTTGAATTTTCACGACCAACATTAATGGTTAGCTCGCCTTTTCCTTGCATTGCATCAATAGCATTTTTTACCAAATTTTCAATAACCCAACTATACAATTGTAAATTTAAATTTACATAAATAGGTTTATCATCCTCTGTATTAAAATGGAAATCAATTTGCTTAAAACTTCTAGATTGAATGTAATCAAATGCTGTTTTTGTTTCTTCAATAATATCGTGTTTTGACAATTTTGGAACTGAACCTATTTTTGAAAAACGATCGGCAATTGTATTTAACCTTGATACATCTTTTTCTATTTCTACTACTGTTTCTTCACTTGCATTATCCATTCGTAATATTTCAACCCAGCCAAGTAATGAAGATAATGGTGTCCCTACTTCTTGCGTCATTCCCTTCGCCAGTCCAGTCGAAACGAGACTGTGCGCAGCAAGTTTGTGGGATTGAAAAGCTAAATAAATAATAGATCCAAATAAAAATAAGATCAATAATAATCCTAAAGGGTAAAACTGTAGTTTATTTAATAAATCAGAATCTCTATAATAAATTTTTTCAGAAACTTTTACATTATCAAGTTCATAATTCACAATCAAAGGCTCATTTTCTTCTTTCATTTTTTCCAACTGACTATTTAAATAAAGTCTGTCATCAACAGGTAATGAAGTGAATTTTTTAGAATTAGTTACATCTAAGTTAGCCCATTTTTTAATATCACCATTTTCAAAAGTAATGATCATGGGAATACTTTTATTACTCTCAATAATTTTATTTTCTAAAGAAATATCTAGATCTAGATCAGCATTATTAAAATTTTCATAAGCTTGGCCAAGAACTTCCATCTTTAAGCGCTCTTCATTTTTAAACTTTTTAAAGAACTGATTGGTATTCCACAAAATAGAAGTGACAATTAAAAATGAAGCTAAAATTAGCAACCATTTTATAAAAACTTTACTAGTAGGGAAGTT
>DAOVTF010000241.1 GCA_030633225.1 Flavobacteriaceae bacterium | reverse complement strand
ATGCCTTAATTTATCTGTACCATTAATAATATCTATTGGTTTTTGTTTATAATTATATTCATAAGGAGGTTCTTTCCAATTAAAATCATTTCCTAAATGATGAAATAATTCACGTAAAATTAACTGCCCTGTTCTCCAAGGTTTAAAGGTTTCTTTATTTGTAACATGAATTTGAAAGCCTCCACAAACTTCATCAGAGCTTTTATGAAAAGTAGGTAGAAAAGTAATTGGTCTAAGTACGAAACCTTTTAATCTAGAATTTCTTATAACCTTATATAAATGATTCTTATAAAACGAAAAAGGTTCTATTTTTGGATGACCAACAATTTCTAAAGGTTGTGAAGTACCTCTGCCTTCACTTAAAAAAGTCCCTTCAAACAAAACAGTGGCAGGAAAAGTACAGGTACTTTCTGCCCTTGCAAGATTTGGGGAAGGTAAAATCCAAGGTAATTTAGTATCTTCAAAATACATCTCACGTTTCCAGTTTTGCATTTTAATTACTTCGAGATTTACTTTCTCATTAGTCCAAAATTCTTGGTGCATATATGCAACTTCTCCTATAGTCATACCGTGCCTTACTGGAATAGGATGTCTCCCAATAAAAGATTCAAATTCTTGCTCCAATATATTTCCTTCAATTTCGATTCCATTAATAGGATTTGGACGATCAAGTACAATTACTTGAATATCTTTATCAATACATTTTTCTAATATTAATGTAAGTGTATAAATGTATGTATACATTCGACAACCTACATCTTGTAAATCAATAAAAAAATGATCAATTCCATTTAACATTTCATCCGTTGGTATTCTTGTTTCAGAATAGAGAGAATATACCGGAATATTAAAATAAGGATGGATATAATGATCCGTTTCAATCATATTGTCCTGAACATCCGTTGCAAAACCATGTTGAGGTCCAAATATTTTTTTAAATCTTGATCCAAATATTTTTTTAAAACTAAGTACAGCATGGTTAAATTTTGAATCGATTGAAGCATTATGACATAATAAGGCTACATTCCCTCTATAATTTTTCTGAAGGGTAGGATCCATGGTTAAAATATCTAACCCTGTTTTAACTTTCATTTAATATTTGCATTAATAATTTTTAAAACTCTGCACAACTTAGAGTAGTTTGAGCAATTACTCCTGTAAAATTATGCTTAAACAAATAGAATTAAAAATTGCACATTTATGCTAATATATAAATTTATTTTTAAAATATGCATATATATGCATATTTTAATTAGACATATGCATAAAAAAATAGATTCAAAACGTTTCTATAAAAACAATATTGATTTGTTATTTTACAAAGCATTGTTTTTTTGGATATAAAAATAAATAACTTACAAAAAGAAACTATTTAAAGTACTTCAACACCCTTTTTAAGGTAGCCTTGTAGTATTGGATCATTAGGATCCAAATCAGTAATAATTTTTTGGATCTCATTTAAATCACAAATAGGATACCTTTGTGTTGTATTCAGTTTATCAGAAGTAATTAATGATACAACATTTTCAGAAGAAGCAATCATTACACGTTTAACAAAAGAAACTTCATAACCAACTTCAGTAATTCCTTCATCTAAATCAATACCACTTGTGCCTAAAAAACATATATCAGCTTTTAACTTTGAAAGGATTTTAACCACATTTACTCCCACTGAAACCAATGCTTTTTTATGTAATTTACCTCCAATTAAAAACACGTCTATACCTGGATGCTCACTCAATTGCATTGCTATTGGTAAACTATATGTATAAATTGTCAATTTTAAATTTTGAGGAATAAGCCTAGATAACTCAAGGTTAGTTGTACCTCCACTCATTATCACCACCTGACCTTCTTTTAGTAAGGAAATTGCTTTTTTAGCTACAATTATCTTATTCTCTCTGTTAAAAATTGAGCCCTCATTAAATTGATATAACTTTTGATGAGTTGACAATGCTCCACCATGCACTTTTAAAATCAAGCCATTATGTGAAAGTTGATTTAGATCTCTTCGAATTGTATCCTCTGACACATTTAGCTCAACAGCTAAATCATTTGATTTAACTTTATTCTTCTCTCTTACTTTGTCTAAAATATAATTCTGTCTCTCTTCTTTTAACATTCCACAAATATTTTACTCAAATATAAAAAAAACTGCAAAACATTGCAATTATTTTCTTGTATTATTTACCCCATGAATTAATTTTATGCCCTTTTACAGCGAAAAAGTAAATAAATAAATATGCGGGTATCATTACCCAATAGGCATCTCTAGGAGATGATAAATCAGCTATATAACCCCATAATAATGGCAGAATTGCACCACCTGAAATTGCCATAATTAACAATGCTGAACCCGTATTAATAAACTTTCCTAGGCCATGTATTGCCAAGGGCCAAACTGCTGGCCAAACCAAAGCATTTGCTAAACCAAGGATGGCTATAAAAAACACAGAAGTTAATCCAGATGTAAAAATTGCTCCTAAAGAAAAAACCACTCCTAAAATAGCAGAAATTTGTAAAGCCTTTTTTTGTGATAAATACTTAGGTATTAAAATAATACCAATCACATACCCTACAAGCATAGCAGCAAGTGTATAAGATGTAAATACCTTTGCCCTTGACAACTCGATTCCCATAGACTCACCATATCTAATAATTGTATCTCCGGCTATCACTTCAACTCCTACATAAAAGAATAAGGTCATTACACCCAATATTAAATATGGAAATTGAAAAACACTTGTCTTTTCCTTATTTTCAATTACTTCATTATTATCATTTTCATCTTCTGTATTGATATCTGGTAAGTTTATAAACCTAATAACTAAAGCTAATAAAAACAACACTCCAGCCATAAAAATATACGGAACTATAACTCTATGAGCCATCTCATCTAATAGATATGTTTTAGTAGCAGCATCCACAGTTTCCAAAGATTTTATCATTTCAGCATCGCCATCTCTTACTATAAAATATGCTAAAGCTAAAGGAGCAATAACTCCAGCAACTTTGTTCGCAATTCCCATCATGCTAATTCGCTTAGCGGCTGAATCCATGGGGCCTAAAATAGTAACATATGGATTCACTGCTGTTTGTAGCAAGGCAATACCTGTACCTAATACAAATAATCCGGCTAGAAAGAAACTATAATCACGAGTGTTGGCTGCAGGTATAAAAACTAGAGCTCCGATACCCATGATAAATAAACCTAAACTCATCCCGTTTTTAAATCCAATTTTTTTCAAGATCCATGATGATGGCAATGCCATTAAAGTAAATGAAATGTAAAAAGCAAAAGCGACAAATAATGCTTGAAAATTAGTTAATTCACATGCTGTCTTTAAGTATGGAATTAACAATCCGTTAAGCCAAGTAACAAACCCAAGTATGAAAAATAGTGCTCCCACTATTAATAACGGGAAAAAATTAGATGATTTTTTCATTATAATTCCTTTAAATTTTAATTATCAAATATGCGGTTTTTTTGCGTGTTTATAAAATATCTATACTGATTTTTACAAATAAACCTCTTAATTAAAAATAAATGTAGCTATTTTAATAAAGGTTTTTCGATTTTTTCTATAGATAACTATTAATTCGATATGGAAAACCAATTTATCTATATATAAATAACCTTACAAAACAAAAGCTAGAATCTATTTCTCTAGCTTTGCCTGTTTTTTAAGTAACTTGTTTTCTTTTTTGATACTATCTCTTTGCTCCTTAGTTAAGTTTTTTTCTTCTTCAGTTTTTCTTAAACCTATTTTTTCAAAAAACTCTCTAGAATT
>DAOVTF010000265.1 GCA_030633225.1 Flavobacteriaceae bacterium | reverse complement strand
TGCCGGTATCAATCCACAAGAAGCTTCTGCATTGATTGTTATTACACAACATTATGATACCTTACAATCTATTGGTGCTGATTCTAACAGTAATTTAATTTTATTACCAAATAACCCTAATGCTGCAAGTAGTATGTTAAATGATATGACAGCTTCTTTGTTAGCGGCTAATAAAATAAGCGAGGCAACTGCAAAAAACAGGTCTAAAAAATAATGATTTCTTAAATTCAAAAAACCTCAATCAACAGATGTTGATTGAGGTTTTAACTTCTTATAACTTGTTCAAAGTTACTATTTATCTTCTTTTTTGGTTTTATCTGAGTCTTTTGAATCTTCTTCCTCAGTAGTTGCATTCTTAAACTCTTTAATTCCAGTACCTAAACCTTTCATTAATTCTGGTAATTTTTTACCTCCAAAAAGTAAAAGAATTGCTAAACCAATAATTATCCATTGCCATGGACCAACAAAACCTAAATATATTGCTTGTGAAATCATGATTTAATTATTTATACTGCAAATTTACTATATAAAATTTAAAAAGAATAACGTTTTAAAGTTTATTCATACTCTTAACCCGAGTTTGATTAATCCTAATCTTTGACATATCCTCCTAAAGATTCCTTTTTATTAATATCAGATGGATCTCCTTTAATTTTAATGGTTCCACCTAATGATGCGTTTGCATCTACTAATTTTGAAGCATTAATGGTTACTATTCCACCAGTAGTGGAGTAAACATCGGCATACTCTGTTTCTAGATCATCTCCTTCATAAATACCTCCAGTATTAGCTTTTACATTTTGATTTGTTGACGCTCCTTCTAACTCTATTTTACCACCTGTTAAGGTTTTTATATCTAAATATGATGTTTTAATATTAAGTTTTATCACCCCGGCTTCTGATGCTTTTAGATCAATTTTTTCTTGTTTGATTTTTTCATCAGAAAATACAATAGAACCTTCATTTGCACTAATATGATCTATATCGTCACTGTAATAAAGAGATATTTTTACATCTTCTGCAGAAAAAGTTTCTAATACTTCTAAAGAGATTTTTAATACTCCATTTACATTTTTTACAATTACCTCTTTTGCTTTTTCTCCTTCAATTTCAATTTTAGGGCTATTTGATTTTACCAATTCTACAGTTAAACCTCTGTACGTTTTAATCGTATTAAAATCACCAAGATTTTTTGTTACTTTTTCCTGTCCAAATATTACACTTGTAATAAAAAATAAAATTATTTTTATTTTATTCATGCTATTGTTAATTAAGTTATTCTATTAAATTAAAATCTAAAAATTTACGCTCTAAATCGGTGTTTTTTACAGTAACTGTTACCTCACCTCCTAACTGATACATGTTTTTTGAAGCCTGACCAATAAGTGCATATTGTTTTTCGTCAAAGATATAATAATCACTTTTAATATCCTTAATTCTAACCATACCTTCACATTTATTTTCAATTATCTCTACATAGATTCCCCACTCGGTAACTCCCGATATTACACCTAAAAATTCTTGACCTTGATGATCTTGCATATATTTAACTTGCATATACTTAATAGAGGCGCGTTCAGCTTTACTTGCCATAAATTCTCTTTCCGATGAATGTTTACATTTATCTTCATAAATCTCTGCTTTAGGCGATTTTTTCCCATCTAGATAATGTTGTAATAATCTATGTACCATCACATCAGGATATCGGCGAATAGGAGAAGTAAAATGCGTATAATAATCAAATGCTAAACCATAGTGTCCAATATTATCTGTAGTATAAATTGCCTTACTCATTGAGCGAATAGTTAAGGTTTCAACCATATTTGATTCTGCTTTACCATGTACATCGGCTAATAGTTTATTTAAAGACTCTGTGGTGTGTTTTTTTGTATCGGTTTGTATCTTATATCCAAATTTAGCTATAATACCTTCTAATACACCTAATTTATCAATATTAGGCTCATCATGTATTCTATAAACAAATGTTTTCTCTTTATTATTCTCTTTCTTTTTACCAATAAACTCAGCTACTTTTCTATTTGCTAATAACATAAACTCTTCAATTAATTTATTAGCATCTTTTGATTCTTTTACATAAACTCCTATCGGGTTAAACTCATCGTCTAATTGAAATTTCACTTCTGTTTTATCAAAAGATAAAGCACCTTGATTCATTCTTTTCTTGCGTAATATCTTAGCTAATTCATCTAATTTTAAAATTGCATTATTAATTTTATCTTCAGGATTTTCTTCAGGATTTTCTATAATAACCTGAGCGTCTTCATAAGCAAATCTTTTATCAGAATAGATTACTGTTCTTCCAAACCATTGGTTAATAATATGTGCTTTATCATCAATTTCAAATACAACAGAAAAAGTTAATTTTTCTTCATTAGGGCGTAAAGAACAAACATTATTTGATAAAATTTCAGGTAACATAGGTACTACCCTATCTACCAAATAAACAGAAGTAGCACGTTGATAAGCTTCATCTTCTAATATGGTATTTTCTTTTACATAATGTGAAACATCAGCAATATGAATTCCTATTTCGTAATTACCATTTTCTAATTGAGTAAATGATAAAGCATCATCAAAATCTTTCGCATCTTTAGGATCAATTGTAAAGGTAAGATCCTTACGCATATCTCTACGTTTGGTAATTTCTTTTTCCGATATGCTTATATCAATTTTTGAAGCATAATTTTCTACTTCTTTCGGAAATTTATAAGGCAAACCATATTCTAAAAGTATTGAATGTATCTCAGTATTATGGTCTCCTGGTTTACCTAGAATTTCAACTATTTTTCCAAACGGGTTTTTAGAATTACTAGGCCAATCAGAAATTTTTGCTAAAACTTTATCGCCATTTTCTGCACCGTCTAATCTATTTTGTGATATAAAAATATCACTATACATTTTTGAATCATCAGGTATAACAAAACCATAATTATTATTGAGTTGTAAAACTCCAACAAATTCAGTTTTAGCTCTTTCTAATATTTCAACTATATCACCTTCTTGCTTTTTATTCTTTTTTCTTTTATATACATAAACTTTTACCAGATCATTATGTAAAGCATGATTTAGATTTCTTGAAGGTATATAAATATCATGCTCTAAATCATCACAAATTACATACGCATTTCCGCGTGAAGTAATATCTACAACACCTTCAAAATAATGATTTTGATCTTTAACTACATACTTACCACGTGAAACTTCTTCAATTCTTTCTTGAGTTTTTAATTCGGATAATTTTTGAATAATTTGATTTCTACCATGACTATCATTAATATTTAAGTTGCTAGCAATTTGTTTATAATTAAGAACTTTA
>DAOVTF010000229.1 GCA_030633225.1 Flavobacteriaceae bacterium | reverse complement strand
AGCAATATATCCATCTGCAATTATGCCTCGTGTGTAGTTCCTATTCTTATTAATTTCATAGTACTGATATTAGTTATCTAAAACCTTAAGCATGATTATTTAGGTCTTCATAAAAGTCATGATTAATTTACTTTCGCTGCCCCCCAATAATTAAAACTGGCAGGTTTCCAACCTGGAATATACATGGTGTCAAATTGAGTTATATTAAACCCATTTCATAAATAATTTCACTTTTATTTCTGGAAAAGGTTATCCCTTAAAGAATTACATAACATCAAATGACATACTATTATATAAGATAGCAAAGATCGCAACTACACCTACAACTGGTATGGCAACTGAAAGTACCGTTGACAAGGTTTTATTTTTAAGATGAACTTCATTAATTGTGCTTTCCGTTAATAGAATTGTTTCATATTTACTATCGCTATATTTTATTAACCCTTGATCGGATAACCTTTTGGCTGTTTCAGATCCTTTTTTGACAACACCGTAAATTTGACCATCCTCTTTTTTTAGCTTATGTAATTTATAAATATCATTCGAATCGGTTATTACTTTAATCTTGTCATCTGATTGTATAGCTTCATCTACCGTTGCAGTTTTAGAATGATATACAACACAACTTTGAAGTGTTATAAGAAACATAAAAAAAATAGAGATCTTTTTTAAATATAAACGTAAGGTTTTCATAATTTTATAATTTAATTGAGTTAATTTTCAATCGGGCAAATTTCTAAATCATCTACATTCACGGATGATTTATCAAAATATATAATATCTTCTTCATTTCCTTCTTTAACAACTGCTCTAAGAGTTTCTCCTTGCATTGTAATTGTTACAGTAGTAATATCTCCATCATCAGTAAATTTAATTATTAGTTTGTCTTTCGAATTTTCAACTAATTCAACACCTTCTGACTCAAAATCAACATCATAAAAATAACAATCATCAAATAAAATCCAGCTTTCAATAAGTTTGTTGGTATTATCATTTAATCTAATGTAAAAAGTAAATTCATCGGTATTCACCCATTTTGTTCCATCATACCTTTCTAAAAAAGTTTGAAAGTCATCATCGTCATCATCAGAACAACTATTAAACGAAACAATTAATCCGAGGATAATAAAAAAGTAAAAAAGTTTATGTTTAAAAATTGTGATTTTCATAGTGTTTTCTTTTAAATATTTAATACTCTAAAGTTATAGTCCTAAAAAGAATCAAACAATGATGATGGTCAATGAAATTATTGATTCTCATCATTGTTCTAGTATTTAAAAAAAAGATTGGGCCAACTTTTACCTATTCTTTTAGGAGTTGTATATGGCTTTATTTGCCAAGGTATTTTTATTTCTGGATTTGAGTTCTTTAATATTTTTTAACAATCAGTTTTTAAAGATATTCTTAATTAATTATTTCAAATTCCTGTTTTGCATTGGGCAAAATTACACCAGTCTTTTCAACAATATCCTTAAAACGCGGTTCATTATATAAAGAGTAAAAATGAGGCTCCAATATATAAATAGGTAAATCTTCATTATGGTACTTATAGGCAACCTCCAGATATTCAAGTGCACCTTTTTTTTTATCGATAAACATATGCGCCTGAGCAATTACAGTTGGATTAGAACAATATAATTCCTCCCCTTTAGTAGCCCCTTCGAGCCAGTAACTAATGGAATTATCAAAGGATTCATTGGAGTATATATCAGCCATTTTTTCATTCCCCATATCTCCTAAAAACTTTCCCCATGAGTTTTGAGCAGTTTCTTTTTGACCTGAGAAATACTGCACATGCCCTACACCTTCCCATGCAAAGACATAATTGGGAGATAGTTTTAGTACTTTTTCGTACTGATCTATAGATTTTTTATAATTATTAGCTATAAAATAATTTTTAGCAACAAAAGATCCAATTCTCGGATTAAGTGGGTCTAACTTTTCGGCTAATAATGCTTCCTCTATTGCCTCATTATAATTATTTTTAACTAAATAGTACTTTGAAAGCAACATATGTCCATAGGAATTGTTTGGTTCTATTTGCAAACCTTTATCAAGCATTTTTTTCATCTCTTCCCAGTCCCAATCAAATTTACCAATCATATTTCCTTTTGTTATATAAGCTTCTGCTAAAGTTGCATCCAATTCAATTGCTTTGTCAATGGCATCACGACATTTTTTTCTGTGAATTAATTTTTCTTCATTATTTGGAATAAATTTATTCATTAAAATATAATCTTCCGCAAGTATAACATAGGCAGGAGCAAAAGTTGAATCTAGTTTTATCGATTTCTCCAAATATTCTATAGATCTTTTAACTGACTCGGTGTTTTGCTGATTCCATAAATGTCGACCTCTTAAATAAAGTTCATAGGCCTCAAAATTATTAGTTATTTGTGTGTTTAATACCTTCTCTTCTTGAGGGCTTATAACAATCTTTAATTGCTTAACAATTTTTTTAGAAACATCATTTTGAATTTCAAATACCTTATCAAAATTATCACTATAATTTTCAGCCCAGATCTGATTGTCATTAGCATCAATTAACTTTGCAGTAATAATTATCTCATCCTTATGTTTTCTTACATTTCCTTCAAGTATATAAGAAACTCCCAATTCTTTTGCTATCTCAGGAATTGTTTTATTGGAGCTTTTAAATTTTTCTACAGAAGTATGTGATATTACTTTTTTTATATCTTTTATTTTAGATAGATTGGTTCGTATATCTTCAGTGACTCCGTTACAAAACCATTCCGTATCTCCATCTGAACTATAATCATCAAAAGGTAAAACTGCTATGGATTTTTCGGTGATTGAAGTTAAAGTATTTGAAGAAACTTTTGACTTTGTTTTATTAATAAAGGATACTCCAATAGCAATTAGAAGTGTTATGAGTATGATAATATTTAAACGTTTATTGGTAGCCGTGGTGATGGTTTGATCTTCAGAAAACTTTGCCGTTCTTTTTACCCCTTCCGGAGTAACCTGATATGCCCATGAAAAAAAGATCCAAACAGGAAGGCCTATGGCCAAAAAGAAGGTCGCTGTTTTTAAAACCCAATCTGGTGCATTGACAATGGGTAATATAATTGTAGCCACTTGCAGTAAGACCCAGGAAACAACCAAATATGCCAGGGTTTCTTTGATTACATTACGGCGTTTGAGTTCTTTAAAAAAATTGCTCATGGATATTATTTACACCAAAAAATAACTTACTGATAATGAAAATTTTGTTATTTTAAGGATTAAAGTTATTAATAGATGGGTTGATATTTTATGATTTTTATCATATTATGTATCAATTGATACAAAAAAACGATGTAAAAAGTACAAACTTTGATCTTAGGTAATAATAGATGTCATTTTTCATAATAGAAATTACTCAATCTCTGCTACTCCCCAATAATTATAACTGGCAGGTTTCCAACCAGGAATATACATGGTGTCGAGTTGCGTTATATTAAACCCGTTTTTAGTAATTAATTGAGGAATATTTTTATTAAGATTACATCCACCACCAACTCTTTTCCAATATGGGTTAATTTTATTTTGCCAAAAAACAACCTTATCATCTGGAGCCAAACCGTGTTCGCAAAACAATAATTTTCCTTCTGGTTTTAAAACTCTTTTTACTTCTGATAATGCTGTTTGTGGATCTTTTATTGTACAAAGAGAATAGGTAATTACTAAATTATCAAATACGTTATCTTGAAATGGAAGTTCTTCCGCGAAAGCTTTTATAAAATTAAAATCGAATTTTAAATGTTCAACTATGTTTTTATTTAACTCCCAGGTTTCAACAGAAGGATCGATTCCTATTAAGGCATCTACTTTTTTATGATTATAGTAGGCTAGATTTAAACCTGAACCAATACCAATTTCCAATACACTCCCAAAAGCTAAAGGAATGATTTTAGCTCTTTGGTACATGGTTGGTTTTGATTTACAAGCCCAGTTTACAACCTT
>DAOVTF010000199.1 GCA_030633225.1 Flavobacteriaceae bacterium | reverse complement strand
GCGTCTATATTTCCTTTTAATACATTATTAATGGTAACAAACCCCTCTCCAAAAAGAGGTGGAATGAAATATACAATAGTACCAATCAAAACACCACCAATTAATAATCGTTTATAAGGGTTTTTAAACCTTTTAAAAAAATTACCAACTACAAAATATACTTTACTAAAATATATAGAAACCATTGCCGTAGCAACACCTAAAAAAATATAAAACGTAACATCGCTTAAATGAAACTTATCCTGCACTTGAAAATGGAGCAATACATCATCTCCAAAAAAGAAATAAGAAGTTAATATGGCAGTAATGGATGCCAACAATAATGGTATCAAGGAAACCATAGTCAATTCCAAACTAAAAATTTCTACTGCAAAAACAATTGCTGCTATAGGAGCTTTAAAAATAGATGACATTGCACCTGCAGCCGCAGCTCCTATGAGTAATGTTCTAGTTGTTTGATTCAAATGGAATAGACGCGAAAAATTGGAACCTAATGCGGCACCTGTTGCAACAGTTGGGCCCTCTAATCCAACTGACCCTCCAAAACCAACGGTTAAAGGAGCTGTTAATAATGAAGCCCACATTTGACGACGTGGTATTAAACCTTTCAATTTAGAAATAGCAAATAAAGTGGAGGGAATACCATGTTCTACAGGTTTTCTAACGATGTATTTTATACTAAGGAGTACTAACAATAATCCTATTATTGGAAAAATAAAATAAAATCCAGAATGAAGATCTTTTATAAGATCTATCTCAAGTAATTCTTGAATAAAATGGGTTAAGTTTTTTATTGTTACAGCAGCTAATCCAGACAGTAAACCAATTATTGCCGCTGAAATATTTATAAACTGCTTATTGGATATATGTTTATATTTCCATTTTAAGAACCTTACAAATAAACGTTTATTGTCTGGCATAATTAATCAATTGAAGTGTCTTAATAATAATTCATAAAACCTTTTATGTAGCCTAATAGTTTTATTCAATTCTAAAAATTAGAGTTATTATAAATCTAGTTTTAAATTTAGTTCTTTAAGTTGCTTATCATCAATATTTGAAGGTGCATCGATCATTACATCACGACCTGAATTATTTTTAGGAAAAGCAATGAAATCACGAATTGTTTCTTGTCCGCCTAATATAGCTACCAATCTATCTAAGCCAAAAGCAATTCCTCCATGTGGTGGTGCTCCATATTCAAAGGCATTCATTAAAAAACCAAATTGATTTTCGGCTTCTTCTTTTGTAAAACCAAGTAGATCAAACATTCTTGATTGTGTTTCTTTGTCAAAAATTCTGATAGAACCACCTCCAATTTCATTTCCATTCAAAACCATATCATAAGCATTTGCTCTAACTTTTCCTGGATCAGATTCCAGCATATTCATGTCTTCTGGCTTTGGAGAAGTAAAAGGATGATGCATTGCATGATATCTTTTGGTTTCTTCATCCCATTCCAATAATGGAAAATCAACAACCCATAGTGGAGCAAATTCATTTGGTTTTCTCAAACCTAAAGTTTCTGCCATTTCCATACGTAAAACACTTAGTTGTGTTCTTGTTTTTTCAGCATTACCCGCCAGAATCAACATTAAATCACCTTTATTTGCATTCAATCTTTCTGCCCAAGTGGCAAGATCTTCTTGGCTAAAGAATTTATCAACCGAAGATTTAAAAGTACCATCTTCATTATACTTTGCCCAAATTAAACCATTGGCGCCAACTTGCGGGCGTTTAACAAAATCGATTAATTTATCGGTTTGTTTTCTTGAATAATTAGCACAACCCGGTACAGCAATTCCGACCACCAGTTCTTGTGAATCAAAAACTCCAAAACCTTTATTTTGAGCCAGGTCATTTAATTCACCAAATTTCATATCAAAACGAATATCTGGTTTGTCATTGCCATAGGTTTTTATAGCATAATCGTAAGTCATTCTAGGAAAAACACCAACCTCAACATCTTTAATTTCTTTTAATAAATGTTTTGTTAAACCTTCAAAAGTATTTAAAATATCTTCTTGTTCAACAAAAGCCATTTCGCAATCAATTTGTGTAAATTCAGGTTGACGATCGGCACGCAAATCTTCATCACGAAAACATTTTACGATCTGAAAATATTTATCCATACCACCTACCATTAGCAGCTGTTTAAACGTTTGAGGTGATTGTGGTAAAGCATAAAACTGACCTTCGTTCATACGAGAAGGAACCACAAAATCTCTTGCTCCTTCAGGAGTTGATTTGATCAAATAAGGAGTTTCAACATCAATAAAACCTTCTTTAGAGAGATAATTTCTAACTTCCATAGTAACTTTTGATCGGAAAATTAAATTATCTCTAACAGGTTTTCTTCTAATATCTAAATAACGATATTTCATGCGTAATTCATCACCTCCATCTGTTTCATCTTCAATCGTAAAAGGAGGTAATTTGGCAATATTTAAAATAGTTAATGTTGATACTAATATTTCAATATTTCCTGTTGGGATATTTGGATTTTTAGAAGCACGTTCTATTATATTTCCCTTTATTTGAATAACAAATTCTCTACCTAAAGTTTTTGCTTGTTCCATTAATTCTTTTGAAGATCTTTCTTCATCAAAAATCAATTGTGTAATCCCGTATCGATCTCTTAAATCTATCCAAATCATAAAACCTTTGTCACGTACTTTTTGTACCCAACCTGATAAGGTAACCTCTTGGTTTACATTCTCTAATCTTAATTCTCCATTGGTATGACTTCTATACATTTTTTCCTAAAATTTAAGATTGCAAATTTAGTAAATTCAATAAGAGAAAGGTGTTTTATTTAAATTTTTTTAGAACTAATTAAACAATTTAAATATTTGTAACTTTGATTTAATTTGATACATTTTATTATGAAAAATCTAACTATTATTTTTGTTTTGTTTTTTAGTTTGATAAGTTATTCGCAAACTAAAAATTATCTTGACAGGCCTTATTATGAAACTACGGCAACCGCTGATACTTTAGTGACTCCTGATAAAATATTTATCAATATTAATATCAGCGAAAGCGATACAAAAGGAAAAACTTCTATTGAAGAATTAGAGCGTAAAATGTACAATACTTTAAAAAGTATAGGTATTGATACGGATGAGAATTTGAAAGTAAACGACATGTCTAGCAATTACAAAAAATATATTCTTAAAAAGAAAGATATATTAAAAGAGAAATCATTTAGTTTAGAAGTTGATAATGCAAAAACATTGACCAAAGTATTTGTTAGTCTTGAAAAAATAGGAATATCAAATACAAATATTCAAAAAATTGAATATTCAAAATATGAGGAAATGCAATTCTTTTTGAAACAAAAGGCATTAAAAAAGGCTAAATCCGAAGCAGAAATCATTACACAAAGTATTGATCAAAAAATTGGAAAGGCTATTCATATTGCAGATAGAAACTACAATAGAGGATATCAGGCAAAATCTTCCGGAATTATGTTGAACGAAGCAATTAGCTCAGATAATGCTGAAATCAAACCGTTAGAGATCGAGTTTAGGAAAATAAAAATAAGCAGCACAATTAATGTAATTTTTGAATTAAATTAGGTAATACTGAGGTATCTCACGAGTTATTTATCAAAAATTGAATTTCAAAATTTTAACAAATACTTTTATAAATGGACTACCAGCACCTTGGTAAGAATATTAGAAATAAGATAAATCTTTATCAACAAAAAAATGCCATTCATTTTAAAAATGACAAAACAAATTCATGGGTTGGAATTTCATGGATTAATTTTGGCAAACAAATTGAAAAAATATCTAAAGCCCTGATTGATTTCGGAATAAAGGAACAACAAAATATAGGTATTTATGCTCAAAATATGCCTGAATGGATTATTACCGATCTTGCTATTATGAGTATTAGAGCGGTTACTGTACCAATGTATGCTACAAATTCGGCAAGTGAAATTGAATATATTATCAATGACGCTGAAATAAGTTTGTTATTTGCAGGCGAACAAGCGCAATATGATGAAGCTTGCAAGATTGTTAAGAATAATAAACATTTAAAATTAATAGTTGCTTTAAGAGATGATATTAAGCTTGATAAATCTATAAATTCAGTCTATTTAAAACATTTTATTTCTGTTAAACAAGATAGGAAAACTGACCTAGAGCTTCAAAAAAGATATAAAGATTGTGATTTATCTGATTTAGCGTGTATCATTTATACCTCTGGCACAACAGGTGAACCTAAAGGTGTGATGCTCGACCATGCTAATTTTTCAGAAACTATAAAAGCACATGATATTGAACTAGATTATTCGGATAAAGATAGTTCTCTTAGTTTTTTACCGCTTAGTCATGTTTTTGAACACAATTGGGTATTGGCTTGTTTACACAACGGAGTTGAAGTCTTTTTTAATGAAAATCCTAAACTAATCGCAAAAGCTTTAAAAGAGGTAAAGCCTAATTATATGTGTTCAGTTCCAAGGTTATATGAAAAAATTTACGGAGTAATTCAGGAAAATAAAAATACATCTTCACTTTTTAAAACGGAATTAATGAAGTGGGCTCTATCTGTAGGAGATAACTATTATAATAAGCACCAAAGATTAGAAAAAAGTATTCCTTTAGGTTTAAGTATAAAATACAATTTGGCAAATAAATTGGTGTTAAGTAAGTTGAGAGATGTTTTTGGAGG
>DAOVTF010000242.1 GCA_030633225.1 Flavobacteriaceae bacterium | reverse complement strand
TTTTTCAAAGGCAATTTCAGAAATATAAAAGCCTTTTTTATTATTTTGTAAAACTAAATCCAAGACTTCCTTCTCAGCATTTTGAAAATCTAAAATTAAACCACTCTTTCTATTGCTGTAATCTTTCAAAATTTGTCTGTGTAATAATTCGTGATTCCACCAAAATGAATTCTCATCATAATAAGTTCCTAAATTTTCACCAAGACTAGGTATAACACTATTTTCAAACCAAATTGGTTTAAACATTGAAATACAGGGTGCAGATGTTGCTGTTATCCAAATAGTAGGTTTGTCTTTTGTTAAATGTACTAACATAGAGCTTGTAGTTTGCGATGCATTTCGTGTAATAGAATTACCGGCATGTGCACATATTGTTTTTCCCAATAAAGCATTAGCTGGATTAAAATCATTTGAATTATGGTCTCTTAAATGATCCATTGCAGACGGAACATTTATACTCTTAAAATTGTTTTTCAAGATTTTATCAGCTCTATTTTGTCTGGCTTTACATGCAGAAAAAGTGGTATATAAAAAGTCAGAAAAAGCATTTGTGAAATGAAAGTCACCTTTTACCCAGCCTTTTTTTCTTGCATAATCCACAGCTTTTGGATGAATTTCATCATAATCAGAACCAATGGTTAAACCATTGCTTATTGCATAATACTTTTCTACTTTTTTTGTTACCCAAAACTCACCTGCCGTTTCTAAAATAAATGCTTCAATTTTATCTGCAATAATAAAACTGTTATGATAAAACATCCCTTTATCCACATAACCACAAACACCACCTTGACCATATAGCTTTAAAAGATCAATAATAATTTGTTTTGCATTTTCAGCACTATCGGCTCTCTCTAAACCTAAACGCAACAAATCCATTCCTGTTAAAACATTGTTTTTACTTACTTTCATTTTTGTAAAAACAGCCTCGTTACCAATTACAACTCCTTTTTCATTTACTCCCATTTCTGCACCCCACATCCAAAATGGACGACTTATAATTATTCCATTAATTCTTTCAACCTGTGGAATATTAATATAAGTACATTTTATTTTAGAGTTTGAACTATAACTTTTAGGTGGGTGGTACTCCAGACTTTGTGCTTCATTTGCTTCGCGATCACTGTTTTTACCAAAGATGATTGAACCATCTTCCGTTGCAGGTTGTAAGGCTATAAAAGTATCGCACATGGTTTTCAATGATTAAATTATAGAATGAGTGAATTGCTCAACACTAACATCTCACTACTATCGTTTTATCTTTCCTGGTAAAATATACTCATACTGTTTTCTTAAAATTTTATTTGTTACCCAACGATCTGTTCGCCGTAAGCCTAAAAATAATTGCCAAATAAATTTATCTTCTTTATAATACTTTTCAACTTCTTTTCGAGTAATTTTTTCAATATTTTCTGGTAGTAAAATATTTGCTCCTACCAATGCAGAATCTATCAGATCTACTTTTTGCTCTTTAAAAAGATTGGCAACTAAATCAATGTAGACCAATCGAATATTATAATAACGATCCATTACATCTTGCAAGAAAAAAGCTCTGATTAACCAACGTAAAGCAGCTGGTGTACTATTGAGCAACAGCTCCGGATTCATCTGTTCAACATTATTAATTTTAAATAAAGGCGTGCTTGTATCAAAATATAAAAGCTCCTCTTTTTCAATGGCCCAATTAGAAACCTGACCATCAATTGACAATTCAATTTTTCTTTTATTATTTTGATTGAAATCATAAATTTTTCTAATTTCAATAAATATTTTTTTAAGCATTTTTAAATTTTGCTCATCTGTTTGAGAGTGCAATTTATTTTGACACAGGTCTTCTTTTAAAATCTCCTTTTGTGCCAAATACAAAACAAATTTATTTTTTCCTTCAATTACTTTATAAAAATCTTCAGGTAAATTTATGCCAGATTTCCTTAAATTTAGAACATAATCGTCATAGCTATTGGCATATTTTCTTGCTTGATCTTTGGATTCGAATAAAGGCAAACGTTTATATATCCACCCTGAAATACCATCAATTTTAAAAATAGAAGATATCTCCCCATAGCCTATAACTTTTGCAGGAAATTTTGAATTCTCAGGATTTTGTGGATCTAATTCTTTTTCAAAATTTACTAAATAATCCTTACTGATCTTCTTTTCCATCACTTAAAACTGAAATAATTTTTCTTTTAATTTTAATACAGGGTGCAGTAGTTTAGCTTGTTTTATCGCTTTATCTAATTTGGTTATTACAAATTTCATATCCTTATCTTCCATAATAAGAGGTGGTAAAAATTGCACAATAGAAGTGTCATTATTAGCATAAACGATCAAAAGATCATTATCAAAAGCTGTTTTTGTTAAAACTGGTCCTGCCATATTGTCTTTTAGTTCTAATCCTATAAATAATCCTTTTCTTCTAACTCCTTTAAAGAATCCATCATGCTTTTGTTGCAATTTCTCTAATTCATATTTGAATTGATCAGACAATAAATTTACTCTTTCCAAAAACTTAACATCTGATGAAATTTCTAAAACCTTACTCGCAACAGCACAACCCAATTCTGAACCGCCTGAGGTAGAAATATGAATAAATGGATCATCATGAAAAACACTTTCTAATTTCTTATCGATTACTGTGGCACTAATTGGATAAATACCTCCAGAGAGACCTTTAGCCAAAACCACTATATCAGGAATTACATCAAAATGTTCAAATGCCCAAAGTTTTCCTGTTCTTGCTAAACCAGCTTGCACCTCATCTAGAATCAATAAAGTTCCGTTTTCCTCACAAAGCTTTTTAACTTCTTTTAAATACCCTTCTTTTGGCAAAGGCATTCCCAAAGTTGCAGGAATTGTCTCTAAAATAACCGCTGCAACATCTTGATCTAACACTTTTTTTAAAGCATCTAAATCATTAAACGGAATTTGTAAATAATCATCAGAATCTAATAAAAACGGTGTGCGATACTTTGCATCACCTGTTTGAACAGATAGTCCGGTATGACCGTGATATCCACCTTCTGCAGAAATAATTTTTCTTCTTTTGGTATATCCCTTTGCTAATTTCAATGCCAAGTCAATAGCTTCACCACCACTAACCCCAAAAATCGTATAATCTAAATCTCCTGGCATTAAATCGGCTATTTTTGCGGCCAACTCCGCACGTTGCTTACTAATTAAATGATGGTTCCCAATATCATAAAAATTGAGCTGATCTTTAAGTATATCTATAATCTCTTTGTTTCGATGACCTAAGTTAAAAACGCCACCATTAGAATGTAAATTGAATAGTTTTTTTTTACCATCTACATCAAAAAGCCACGGACCTTCACGAAAACCCATTACAAAATTCATGTTATATTTTTCGTAAAATTTAACTTTTCCTAAAGAGACATGATTTTTGAATAAATCAATTACTTTCTTTTTTTTATCTGAAGATTCTTTCTTATTAAAAAACATAAAAAATAAGTTACTAGTTTTCTTTAAATCTTTCTATTTTACAGTAAATAACCCATCTATTATTTTATCAATATTGTAAAATATAATAATAACAATTATTAATATTATCAATAAAACAAACGCACGTTTTTTATTAGGTTGCTTTCTTTTTATAAATTTTGGATCAGTCATGAACTAAATTAATTAAAAGATTAAATATTAATCATTTGAGCTGTCTCTAGAATATCTCGACTCATTTCATTCCTCTCAGCATTTCTCTTTTTCCAGGTGGGCCTGGGAGTCTTTCAACCTTAAAGCCAACATTATGCATCGCTCTTCTTACACTTC